>NZ_JASOPB010000019.1:0-779 GCF_030218125.1 Haemophilus sp. UMB1048 | reverse complement strand
ATCTCGGTTGATTTCTTTTCCTCGGGGTACTTAGATGTTTCAGTTCTCCCGGTTTGCCTCACTTACCTATGTATTCAGTAAGTGATAGTAGATTCTTCATCTACTGGGTTTCCCCATTCGGACATCTTGGATTAAACGCCTCTTATCGACTCATCCAAGCTTTTCGCAGATTAGCACGTCCTTCATCGCCTCTGATTGCCAAGGCATCCACCTTGTACGCTTAGTCACTTAACTATACAACCTCAAAAATTCTTGATGTTGTGTTTTCAACTAAACACTTGATTGCTTTTGTTCAATCAAGATTTTATTCTTACTCAGACTTTTTCTTATCCTTTAAAGGACTTGAAAGTCTCTTCAGTTTTTCAGCTTGTTTCCTGGTTGTTAAAGAACAGAAATAACATTTTCAGTTATCATCGTTAAATAAACTCATTAAGTATAAAAACTCAATTTACTTAACGATGATAAGTGGTGGAGATAAGCGGGATCGAACCGCTGACCTCCTGCGTGCAAGGCAGGCGCTCTCCCAGCTGAGCTATATCCCCATATCATCGTTTATTTATTACCTTATTCACCTTCATCACTCACTCAGTTTGAGTGGTGGGTCTGAGTGGACTTGAACCACCGACCTCACCCTTATCAGGGGTGCGCTCTAACCACCTGAGCTACAGACCCAAGGGAATAACGGCTTTCTGCTCGATATTGTCTACAATATATCAATCAATCTGTGTGGACACTTATTGTCTCTCGTTTTTGGTAAGGAGGTGATCCAACCGCAGGTT
>NZ_JASOPB010000199.1:0-234 GCF_030218125.1 Haemophilus sp. UMB1048 | reverse complement strand
ATTTCTTCTACATTCGATCGTCCTGCAACGGATCACACTACTGTTGCTGAGCTTGCTATTGAGCGCGCTAAGCGTTTGGTTGAGCTTGGCCAGGATGTTGTGGTTTTGCTTGATTCTATGACTCGTTTGGCTAGAGCCTACAATATTGCTGCTCCTACTTCTGGTCGTATTCTTTCCGGTGGTGTTGATGCTCAGGCGTTGTACCCACCAAAGAAGTTCTTCGGTGCTGCTCGA
>NZ_JASOPB010000198.1:0-235 GCF_030218125.1 Haemophilus sp. UMB1048 | reverse complement strand
AAAAATCAAAAATAGTTTGATTCAAGTAGCTTTAGACTACTTAGCTGTTGGTTTAGATCCTGAAAAATCTACTATTTATGTTCAATCGCAAATTCCCGCTTTGTTTGAGTTAACTGCATATTACATGGATTTAGTAACAGTTGCACGTCTAGAAAGAAATCCAACTGTTAAAACTGAAATTAAGCAAAAGAACTTCAAGGATTCAATTCCCGTAGGATTTTTAAACTATCCGGTT
>NZ_JASOPB010000197.1:0-235 GCF_030218125.1 Haemophilus sp. UMB1048 | reverse complement strand
AGGCCGCCCTGGCCCGGTGTGGATAGACATTCCTAAGGATGTGCAAACGGCAGTTTTTGAGATTGAAACACAGCCCGCTATGGCAGAAAAAGCCGCCGCACCCGCCTTTAGCGAAGAAAGTATTCGTGACGCGGCGGCGATGATTAACGCCGCCAAACACCCGGTGCTTTATCTGGGTGGTGGTGTGATCAACGCGCCTGCGCGAGTGCGTGAACTGGCGGAGAAAGCACAACTG
>NZ_JASOPB010000196.1:0-235 GCF_030218125.1 Haemophilus sp. UMB1048 | reverse complement strand
CGGTTTCTGGCAGGGGATACCCAGCGGCGACAGGAAACGCTCGCGCATCGCGCCATACGGCGTACCTTCCATCGGCACGATACCCATTTCGATACCGCTGGCATCTTTAGCCACTTTCGCTCGCGGTACCATGTAGTTAGCCAGTCCAAGGCGCATGTCATTGACGAACATCAGGCCGTTATTCGGATCGACCGACACGCTGCCCCAGTTCATTCCGCCAAGCGAGCCTGGATAC
>NZ_JASOPB010000195.1:0-236 GCF_030218125.1 Haemophilus sp. UMB1048 | reverse complement strand
CCGCAAGGGTGGCAGAAAGACGTGCGCCGCCGACCTGTAACAGTTTCAGCGAGGCAAGCTGCGCCCGGCTTTCGCCTTCGGTCAGCGCCTGCAACCACAGGCTGACTGCGGGTGGCACCAGCGCGGTAACGTTAACCTGATGTTTTTCAATCAATGGGAAACAGAGCGTGGCGCTGGGATCGGCCGCCAGAACAACCGTTCCTCCGGCAAGAAAGACGCCCAGCGATCCCGGCGAA
>NZ_JASOPB010000194.1:0-236 GCF_030218125.1 Haemophilus sp. UMB1048 | reverse complement strand
AGGATGACTGGACGCCGATGAACGACTACCTCGACAGCGTCTCCACAAAAATCTACTACCAGCATACCGAAGCCCATGACTGGACTTATATGCCGGACAGCGTCACCCGCAGAATGCAGACGGTGAACTCTAACTACGATACCGATACCTGGGGCCTGCAGACCGCGCTGGCGAAAACCCTGGGCCGCCACGATCTGAGCGCCGGCTTCAACGCCAGCACCAGCAAAACCCAGCGA
>NZ_JASOPB010000193.1:0-236 GCF_030218125.1 Haemophilus sp. UMB1048 | reverse complement strand
AGTCTGGGCAATTAAAGCTGCTTTCTCCTCGTTTGGAGCGCTAGCAACTTTCTTGCCCATAGCTTTCTGCTGAGCACGAGCGTCTTCAAAAGCCTTCAAACTATCGCGACGTTCCTGGTCAGCGCGCAAAGTTTCGTCAACCAGTTCCACAGATTCGCCGCGCTTACGCTGAGATTCCTTAACAATGTCAGCGTGTTCGCGAATAAATTGAATATCAAGCATGCTTCAAAATTAGC
>NZ_JASOPB010000192.1:0-237 GCF_030218125.1 Haemophilus sp. UMB1048 | reverse complement strand
CAGCGGGCCGCGGCGGATAACGGCGCAGGAGCCGCAGAAGAAGGTGGCGTCCCACATGTCGTTCCCGTCCTGCACCAGGCCGTAGAATAGCGTCCCTTCGTTCGGCGTTTTGCGAAAACGACCAAGGTTGCGCTCAAAGGGATCGGGCGAGAAGAAGTGGTGCGGGGTCTGCATCATCGCCAGCTCTTTCTCTTTCAGGAACCAGCCCATGGTCATTTGCAGGACCGATCGCGTTGG
>NZ_JASOPB010000191.1:0-237 GCF_030218125.1 Haemophilus sp. UMB1048 | reverse complement strand
TTACAGTTATATTGTGTACTACGGTTATAGTATGATCAAGTTTACTACTGGCGATATGACTAGTCTTGGTATTATAAGGTTAGTTATGTTCAGTAATGATTACCAAAAGAAGGAGATGATTTCTTATGATTGAGAAAGAAAAAGTTTTAAGCGATGCACCAAAGATTCTAAATTCTGATAACAATCCTTGGGAAGTTACTGTTGAAGGAGATTCGATTATTGGCACATGGAAATGGA
>NZ_JASOPB010000190.1:0-237 GCF_030218125.1 Haemophilus sp. UMB1048 | reverse complement strand
GCCTTTGTTACGCACGGTTTTAATACGATAAGGTTCTGCGGCGTTATCGAGCAGTTTTTTTCTTAACCGCGAAATAGCCACGTCCACGCTACGATCCAGTCCGTCATAACTGACGCCGCGTAAATTTTTCAGCAATGCATCGCGGTCCATGATTTGCCCGGCATGGGTAGCTAATTCCCACAATAATTCGAAATCAGCTGTCGAGAGCGAGATTTCAGTGTTAGCCAGGGAGACTAC
>NZ_JASOPB010000018.1:0-943 GCF_030218125.1 Haemophilus sp. UMB1048 | reverse complement strand
AAGCTACCTCAAAACTTTGAATGATCGAGCGGCAGGCTAAATGAAATCTGGAGATTCATTCAGTCTCGTCGTAATCTCACTATTGTAAAAACGAAAAAACCACCCTGGCAGGTGGTTTTTCGAAGGTTAGTTAATCCTGGCAGATTCTCTAACCGTGGTAACAGTCTTGTGCGAGACATGTAACCAAATACTGTCCTTTCAGTGTAGCCTCAGTTAGGCCGCCACTTCAAGAACTCTCGTTACATCTCTCGCACATCCTGCTTACCAGTGGCCGTTGCCAGTGGCGTTAAGTCGTGTCTTACCGGGTTGGATTCAAGACGATAGTTACCGGATAAGGCGCAGCGGTCGGGCTGAACGGGGGGTTCCTGCATACAGCCCAGCCCGGAGCGAACTGCCTAAGTCGCCCCGAGATACCAGAAGACGTGAGCTATGAGAAAGCGCCACGTGTCCCGTAAGGGAGAAAGGCGGAAAAGGTATCCGGTAATCGATATGGCGGGAACGTGGGGGCGCAGGAGGGAGCGATTCACCGGAAACGGTGATGATCTTTAAGCCACGTCGGGTTTCGCCACCGCTGGCGGATTTCATGGTTGAGCCGCAAGGCTCCCACAGATGCACCGAAAAAGTGTCTGTTTTGTGAAGTCCGTCAGGGGGGCGGAGCCTATGGAAAAAGCGCCTCCGGCGCGGCCTTTCCCGGGGTTTCGTTTTTTGCGCCCATGTTCTTTCCTGGTTTATCCCCGGGTTCTGTGGATAACAGGGTTAGCGTTTTTGAGAAAGGAGAGTCCGCTCGCCGCAGCCGAACGACCGAGCGTAGCGAGTCAGTGAGCGAGGAAGCGGAAAAGCGCCGGAACGTGCATTTTCTCCTTACGCATCTGTGCGGTATTTCACACTGGTCATGGTGCACTTTTCATACAATCCGCACTGATGCTGCATAGTTAAGCCAGTA
>NZ_JASOPB010000189.1:0-238 GCF_030218125.1 Haemophilus sp. UMB1048 | reverse complement strand
TACGAATATCGCCTTCAACAAACGTTGGAGGTTTTCCGCCTAAACGCTCGATAACAGGCAGTACGCTGCGCTTACTGTTACAGAGGTTATCAAGAATGATGACATCATGACCGTTTTGCAGTAATTGCACACAGGTATGACTTCCAATGTAACCGCTACCACCTGTAACCAGAACTTTCATGATTCGCTCCATTCGGCTTATCGTTTGTGAGGAAGATAGCATATCAAAGAAGTGAAA
>NZ_JASOPB010000188.1:0-238 GCF_030218125.1 Haemophilus sp. UMB1048 | reverse complement strand
ATTGCGATCTTTTCCTGTGTGGTACGCCGTCTGCGTTTCTCCGGCCCTAAGACATCAATCATCTGTTCTCCAATGACTAGTCTAAAAACTAGTATTAAGACTATCACTTATTTAAGTGATATTGGTTGTCTGGAGATTCAGGGGGCCAGTCTATCGCTAATGTTTATGGTTACCCCTTATGTGTGCTCAGGAATCCACAGGTAATCACTCATACTGAACAGCGATAAAAGATAAAAGG
>NZ_JASOPB010000187.1:0-238 GCF_030218125.1 Haemophilus sp. UMB1048 | reverse complement strand
CGCGGCGAGGGCGCTGAGAGTCTCCAGCCCCGGGCGTTCGCCATTCTCAATGCGCTGGATCGTGCGGACGCTGAGACCCGCCATTTCGGCCAGCTGCTCCTGGGACCAGGCGCGCTGCAGACGTAATTGTTTGACTCGGGTACTGCTGTTCATGATGTTAATCTCCGGATGGGAACCTGAGACCAGTGTGGTTTTTTAGCCTGCCGGGCGCCACGACAGGCACCGGACAGACAGACGT
>NZ_JASOPB010000186.1:0-238 GCF_030218125.1 Haemophilus sp. UMB1048 | reverse complement strand
AGAGCCACCTGTATCTGGACCCCAAGCAATAGGAGCCTCGAATGCAGCAACAGCTGCAGCTGAACCGCCGCCGGAACCACCAGGAACACGCTCAGTATCCCAAGGATTGCACGTAGTTTGATAAGCAGAATGTTCTGTAGAAGAACCTTGAGCAAACTCATCCAAATTAGTCTTGCCGAGAATTGGCATGCCAGCTGCTTTGAGCTTTTCAATAACAGTAGCATCGTAAGGCGGAACC
>NZ_JASOPB010000185.1:0-238 GCF_030218125.1 Haemophilus sp. UMB1048 | reverse complement strand
ATCCATACGGTTTACTGCTTCATCTTCTGCAACAACAACAGTTTTAACGCCGTTTTCTTTTTGCTCGCTATTTTTATTATTGCTTTCTACGCCATTCGACGACTCATATGCATTACGCAATTCATCATCCGTAAGCACAACAGACGCCTTCCCCATCTCTTCATCGCTGTTTTCAGCCGACATTCTAACCTCATTTCCTTACCAAAACACAAGGCAACAGCGCTATGCATTAACTAAC
>NZ_JASOPB010000184.1:0-239 GCF_030218125.1 Haemophilus sp. UMB1048 | reverse complement strand
TTGCGTTGCTTTATGTTTTTAATGCGTTACTTCATATTTTTGATTTTGTAATCGTAGATTATTTTTTCAAGATTTCTCACACACGCCATCGTAAAACATTGCGCGCGCTGTAAAATCGTAAGCTTTTTAACAGCTGATTTAGCAAATTTTACGTCTTTATCATAATTTTTTTCGTATATTTTTTTGATTTCTGCATCACTGTTTTTTCCACTTTTCGCAGCATTTTCCCCACTTTTAAG
>NZ_JASOPB010000183.1:0-239 GCF_030218125.1 Haemophilus sp. UMB1048 | reverse complement strand
CATTTCCGTTAGCTTTTACCTGGATTGTATCACATAAAGCAAACATATGTTCCTTTAAGCTGTTAGGAAGCTGATTAAAAATAGTCGAAAATCAGTTATAGTCATGCTATAATGTAGACAGAAAAAGGAAGCCCCGCTAGAACAGGACTTCCCATGTAGAGCCGTTAAAGACGGTGGCATAACTTAATACGATTAAATAACCGCTAGCTCTGCCAAGCTAAGGCGGTTATTTTTTTTGC
>NZ_JASOPB010000182.1:0-239 GCF_030218125.1 Haemophilus sp. UMB1048 | reverse complement strand
AAATAAAAAACGTTCTGTCAGACATAATTATATCCAACAAAACGTTTCTATTTCTATCCTAATCTAAGCCGCATTTTTCAAAAATCTCATCTACATGCTTCAAGTGATAGTGATAATCAAAAGCATCATCTAAATCAGCTTCAGATAAGTAATTCATAACTTCGCTATCTTCAATTAACTTTCTAAATGAAGTCTGCTCTTGCCATGACTTATTAGCTAATTTTTGCACCATGTCGTAA
>NZ_JASOPB010000181.1:0-239 GCF_030218125.1 Haemophilus sp. UMB1048 | reverse complement strand
AACTGGAATAGGTACACATTCGGAACTTTTTTAAAATAATATCAAAAAAGGGCAACTCTATCTTTTAATGATAGGATTGCCCTTTTGTATATACTATTTTATCTAATTATCTTAGCACTACGATACTACAGAGTACAAAGACACCACTTATTTTTCGTGCAATTTAGCATCTTTTTTGTTTAGAACATCAACTTGTAAGTCAAACAATCGTTGATTATCTGGATCTAAATTATCACGGA
>NZ_JASOPB010000180.1:0-239 GCF_030218125.1 Haemophilus sp. UMB1048 | reverse complement strand
ACGGAATACGCCACGCCCACGACATCACCTCTTCCTGCGGCAGCAGCTGCACCAGATAGAATGCCAGCGAAGAAAGAACAAACCCGCCGCAGACCCCCACCTGGCTCCAGGCGGTGTAGTACCCTTTCTGGCTTTCCGGCGCATTTTCGCTCAGCATCAACACCCCGCCGCCCCATTCGCCGCCGGAAGCCACGCCCTGTACAAAGCGCAGCGTAATCAAGGCGATTGGCGCCAGTACG
>NZ_JASOPB010000179.1:0-240 GCF_030218125.1 Haemophilus sp. UMB1048 | reverse complement strand
GGCTCAATGCCAAAGCGCAGAACCGCGGTCTGTTGCAGGCGGTGGATGATTTCGCCGCTGACGCGCAGCTGGATAAATCCGAGCGCCAGAACGTGCGCCAGCAGGTGTACGCCTACTGTAACGAACAGCTGCAGGCGGGCGAAGAGATCGAGCTGGAATCGTTGTCGAAAGAGCTCTCCGGCGTCAGCGAAAAGAGTTTCCAGGAGTTTACCGCCGAGCAGGGTTATGAGCTCGAAGAGA
>NZ_JASOPB010000178.1:0-240 GCF_030218125.1 Haemophilus sp. UMB1048 | reverse complement strand
GGTGGTAAGTTTTACCAGTACGCCGCGCTTGTCATTCGGGTTCGGCAACCTTTCCACCCAGCCTTTACAGACCAGGCGATCCAGCATACGGGTCAGTGCTCCCAGGTCGACCGACAATACCTTTTTCAGTTCAACCGGAGTAATACACGCCGCGCAGCGGATAGAGCAGAGCACCTTAAACTGTGCCGCGGTAATATCCAGCGGAGACAGATACTCGTTAAGCAGACGATCTTTCTTCTG
>NZ_JASOPB010000177.1:0-240 GCF_030218125.1 Haemophilus sp. UMB1048 | reverse complement strand
CTCCTGCACCAGTCTCACTGCGTTCAGTTTGCCGTTGTCCTTCGTCCAGTTCGTTTCGGCTTTCATCCCCTTCGGCAACACCAGAAAACGTCCGTTGCTGTCCTCGTGATAACGCACGCCCCATGTCTTCGCGTTCAGCTTCTCCAGACTCTCTTTCTGCTCGCGGAGAATATTCATATTCGCGTTTATCTTCATGCCCTGGTACCACAGCAGACTCCCGGTCGTGGCAAACATCAGTAC
>NZ_JASOPB010000176.1:0-240 GCF_030218125.1 Haemophilus sp. UMB1048 | reverse complement strand
AGTGATGACCTCCTCAAGGATCTCGAGATCGATTACACGGGTCTGTGTGGTAGTCTTCATGTCAGCCATTACAGCCTCCTAATCAGGTTGTGTGGTTAGCGGTCTGTCGGAAGGTGAGAGCTTCGGCAGGCCGCGCAAAATCCGATACTCAGTTATCGAATCTATCTTTCTCCGGGGCGCGCCTGTAACGGCGCCTCCCGGAATCCCAAACAAACGCAGTACGTTTGCCATCATCTGTGC
>NZ_JASOPB010000175.1:0-241 GCF_030218125.1 Haemophilus sp. UMB1048 | reverse complement strand
ACTAATTTTGAAGATGATACTTTAAGAAATCGCTTAAGGCATTATGTTGTTCCTTTATTGAAAAAAGAAACGAACCATTTGGTTGAAAATGCCTATCGTTTTAGCGAAAGTGCAGCGCTACTTTCAGACTGTCAAAATAGTTTTTTTGAAAGTTTGATTTTACCTGTTAGCTTTGGTAAAGCTTTACAAGGTAGGAAATCAGATCTAATAGACTTAAATAAAAATCAGTTAGCAGCTTTTT
>NZ_JASOPB010000174.1:0-241 GCF_030218125.1 Haemophilus sp. UMB1048 | reverse complement strand
AAAAATCCGTTTCGAGGGATAAGGTCTGGCGCGCTGCCTGGCTCATCACCAGATGCGTTTCGATATCTGTGACATCGCGCAGAACCTGTAATAAGCGCACGCCATAAATCGCGCCGCTGGCACCGCTGATGCCTACAATGAGTCGTTTCATAAATAGTTGCCCTGTCAGACTTGCAGGCAGACTTTGCAGGATTTCGGCGGGAGTTGCAAGTCAGGGTGCCAGAACGGCACCCTGAGCGAA
>NZ_JASOPB010000173.1:0-242 GCF_030218125.1 Haemophilus sp. UMB1048 | reverse complement strand
AGGGAATACATTGATGAACACACCACAGAATAACTGCAGCATCGCCATCCAAGTTTTGCCAATGAAAGTTGCAGATTACCTGCCAGATATTGATCGCGTCATTTACTATCTACAAGATCGTTTTCCGCAGGCACGCGTTACTCCTTTCGAAACAGTGATTGAAGGAGAGTACGAGGAATGTATGGATGCTTTACATCAGTGCGCGTTAATTGCTGCACAAAACGGTAGTGATGATATTATCG
>NZ_JASOPB010000172.1:0-243 GCF_030218125.1 Haemophilus sp. UMB1048 | reverse complement strand
CCTGGCCTTCCGCGCCGGTATTTTCCGGCCAGCGCGCATTTCAGGCGGAAAATAAAAAACCGACCATCTATTTCTGGCGGATTGCCGATAACGGCGGTCTACCGCCGCCGGGCGAATATTGCCTTAATGATTACCTTGGCGATATTTATCTTGGCGGAGTACAGGCGATGCGCTTTAGCGTCAGTGGGCTCTGTATTCAGGTCAAATCACCCACCTGCAAGATTACTGACGACAGTAAAAACA
>NZ_JASOPB010000171.1:0-243 GCF_030218125.1 Haemophilus sp. UMB1048 | reverse complement strand
ACTGGGACGACTTCCTCAAACAATCCCCCGTCAACTGGGACATTCTTTTCACGCCAAGCGATACTTTCCATCCACTCACTGAACAAACCAACAAGGAGATAAACAATGTAGACACAACTACCCCTGCAGCAGCGCAAGACGAAGCGCTGCCAAATCTTAATGAGACTTTTTCCTGGTGGGACGAAGACGACAACCAGCAAGACGTTCCACTCTGGTAAACAACCATCCACAAAATTTAAGGAG
>NZ_JASOPB010000170.1:0-243 GCF_030218125.1 Haemophilus sp. UMB1048 | reverse complement strand
GGAAGATATGGCAAACGATCCTGAGTGGTTTCTTGAGCTGACGCGGCAGCTTCACAAGCGCCGTTTTATCTCGACCGGTGGGGCGCTAAAAAACGTCCTCCAGTTGGATCGAGAAACCAATGAGGATCTTGTCATTGCCGACGATGTAGGGGATGGCACTGATGACGGGAAGCGGACGGCGTTTGTCTGGGATTCAGGTAAACGGCGTTACAAACGCGCCCCTGAGAAGGATAAATCGGATTA
>NZ_JASOPB010000016.1:0-1034 GCF_030218125.1 Haemophilus sp. UMB1048 | reverse complement strand
AGGGGCTTCATTGAATGCCGGACGCTGAAAGAACAGGGCATTGAACGACGTCCCGAAGTGCATCTGGGTTTTGAAGCTGCCGGACGGCTTGATGATGCCCAGCGTCATGACATCATGCAAAAACGGTCTGAACCGGACTATTCCCGCCATCTTGAACAGGCGCGAACGGTCGGGCATGACATCAGGGAATGGCTGGACACTCCGGTTAAGCAACATGAACTGGTCAGAAGGCTGCAACATGATGTTGCGCGGGAGCATGGCTTTGACATGAGAGACAGAGTGAGCAGACAGAACCGAACTGCACCTGAACGGGTTAAATCACCGTCACGTGGATTTTCTATGGGATTCTGAACATGGCCAGCACAGAAGAAAAATTACTCACGCTCCTGTTATCGGTGGAGCATCTGCAACATACCGCAATGGAGCAACAGAAAGCTGTTGCTGATTCTCTGGCTGTGGCAAGGGAAACTCTTCGCGGATATCGGGATATTTCTGACGGTGTGGCAAAACAGGTCAGGGATGAAGTCAGAAACGAGGTGCAGAAGCTGGACGTGGCAGGACTGATAGGTGAGCGCATCAGCCAGGATTTTCAGCGGCTGGAAGAGTCAGTCGCAAACATGAAGGCAAACGCGGATGCCCTGAACAGGGATATTGCGACAATTCACAGCAATATCGTGCAGGAATACAACACCCTTAAAGGGTATAGCTGGAAATGGCTGGGTGGGGTGTCAGTGGCTTTTCTGGTTATGTTCTGTGTGCTCGGATGGGGAATGAAAACAATACTCGACAGGAACTACAACGCCACAGCGGCGGTGTATCAGAAAGTTGTGACACTGGAAGATAAACTGGTGGAGAAACCTGTCACGGGGAAGAGCCGGAAAAACTGACGCGCTTCGCTTGTCCAACGCCTCACGGAGCGCGAAAGGATTTCGCGAACCGTTCACCGTTTTTTCCAATATGATTCTGTCTGCTTTGGTCGATAAAGCAGACGATAGTATTCCAGCCTTCGTATATATAACGGTACGTGCTCATCA
>NZ_JASOPB010000169.1:0-244 GCF_030218125.1 Haemophilus sp. UMB1048 | reverse complement strand
AATTTTCGCCAATCGCATCAAGAAGCGCAGCCTTGTCATTAAAATCCAAACCCTCAACCCGAGGCTCTGGAACAGCAAGACGAATTTGCGCATTTGGCGAGAAAGAACGATTCCACAAGTCCAAAGAATCCGCAACAGCCAAAACTGCGCGCGACGCAAGCGGCATAGTATCAATCGCAATGCGATCATGCGACTCGCGCTTACGCATAGACAATCGCCCTTCATCATCCGCAACCAACTCCAT
>NZ_JASOPB010000168.1:0-244 GCF_030218125.1 Haemophilus sp. UMB1048 | reverse complement strand
TCAAACAAGCTCGTTGGGTGGAGCTATGGCGAGATTGTCTACGGGTGAATTACGAACCGAACGTTGATATTAGGACTGTGAAGATGAAAACAGGCGAAGTAGTGGCCAACGTTGCGGAACAGCTACAGAGTGCCGTTGCTGAAACCCTGAAATATTCTGTTAAACCGGAAGATATGGCTAACGATCCTGATTGGTTTCTTGAATTGACGCGGCAGCTTCATAAGCGTCGTTTCATTTCGACAGG
>NZ_JASOPB010000167.1:0-244 GCF_030218125.1 Haemophilus sp. UMB1048 | reverse complement strand
ACCAAAACCAATAATAATATTCTTAAAATGTCTCATACTTAGACTCCTAATCCAAATCCTCACTACTTACTTTTTGTCAGCAACATATTTCTTTTACAAAATAGCACGATAGATGTCAGCTGTCTACAATTTTGCTTATAAAAAGTAACTTCCTGTTTTTAATTCAAGACAAACCGTGGGTTTTACCCACACCCACAAGCTGAACCAGCTTGACCGCAATAATGAGAGGGGTTTCCCCCCCGCT
>NZ_JASOPB010000166.1:0-244 GCF_030218125.1 Haemophilus sp. UMB1048 | reverse complement strand
TTTTCACATGAACCTGAAGCTGAAGAGGGCTTTGATAAATTTAATGAAGAACTGCGTGGAGCATCTGGAAAGGCTAATACTTATGCGACCGTTTTGTTCCCAATTATGGGTAATATGGGAAATTTATTGTATGTATTAATTGCCTTTATTGGAGGAGCTGCCGCAATTAACGGCTGGGCACCATTGACTTTAGGTGCAATTGCTTCTTTCTTACAATTATCGCGGCAATTTAGTATGCCGATTG
>NZ_JASOPB010000165.1:0-244 GCF_030218125.1 Haemophilus sp. UMB1048 | reverse complement strand
TCCCCAAATACAAAACTAATTTCAGCCAGTGCCTCGTCCATTTTTTCGATGAACTCCGGCACCATCTCGTCAAAACTCGCCATGTACTTTTCATCCCGCTCAACCACGACATAATGCAGTCCTTCACGCTTCATACGCGGGTCATAGTTGGCAAAGTACCAGGCATCTTTTCGCGTCACCCACATGCTGTACTGCACCTGGGCCATGTAAGCTGACTTTATGGCCTCGAAACCACCGAGCCGGA
>NZ_JASOPB010000164.1:0-244 GCF_030218125.1 Haemophilus sp. UMB1048 | reverse complement strand
ACATTAAAGGGTGTAGACAAAAAAATAAAAAAAATTCTTGCAACTGTCGTTGTTGTCATGATCTACTGCAATCCGCTCGACACGGAGAGCAAAACAAAGAGAGGCTTAACAATGGCAAGAATTAAACGAGTTGTGACGATGTCACTTAACGCAGTATTTGCACGTAAAACCAGATTGACTAATAAGCCATGCAAGGCGATTAAGCCGATGGCATTAGTTCAAGGTTTGAGCACACGAAAGCAGG
>NZ_JASOPB010000163.1:0-245 GCF_030218125.1 Haemophilus sp. UMB1048 | reverse complement strand
CAGGAGACACAAAGCGAAACCTATGCTAAAACAGTCAGGATGCTACAGTAATATATTGATGTACTGCATGTATGCAAAGGACGACACATTACCGTGCAGTACAGTTGATAGCCCCTTCCCAGGTAGCGGGAAGCATATTTCGGCAATCCAGAGACAGCGGCGTTATCTGGCTCTGGAGAAAGCTTATAACAGAGGATAACCGCGCATGGTGCTTGGCAAACCGCAAACAGACCCTACCCTTGAAT
>NZ_JASOPB010000162.1:0-245 GCF_030218125.1 Haemophilus sp. UMB1048 | reverse complement strand
CAACCTTTTCCACACACCCGATCACCAAAACAGGGAATAAAAACAAAACCCTGTCTTACAGGTGGATGGCCTCACTTCGTGAAACCATCCACCCCGCATAAGTTTTTTAATCGGTGGTGTCGTCAATCACTAAATCGGAACCCCAAAGGGGACCCCCACGATTTAGCATTTGACGAGATTAACTCTCGGAGATGGCATCATGCTTTTAACGGACTTTAAAAAACGGTGAACGGATGCGGATTTTA
>NZ_JASOPB010000161.1:0-245 GCF_030218125.1 Haemophilus sp. UMB1048 | reverse complement strand
ATATTTATCACTCAGCGCTCCTGCGTAGATCTCCGCACGAGACGGCAGACGACCACGTTTTGGCGGCATACGGTAAATCGGATACTGGAACTCGCCCTGACGGGTATGGCGCGCCTGAATTACCGGCGTGTAATAGCCTGTAAACTGCACGTTACCATAGTTGTCGACACCTTCCATCTGCCAGGCATCAATGCCGAACTGGCGCATATTGCGGGTATCACCGCCTGCGCGCAGCCACTCTTGCA
>NZ_JASOPB010000160.1:0-245 GCF_030218125.1 Haemophilus sp. UMB1048 | reverse complement strand
GCGGCGCGGTTCGTCTGGGCGATGTGGCGACGGTGACCGATTCGGTGCAGGATGTGCGCAACGCCGGGATGACCAACGCCAAACCGGCCATTTTGCTGATGATCCGCAAGCTGCCGGAAGCCAATATTATCCAGACGGTAGACAGCATCCGCGCCCGTCTGCCGGAATTACAATCCACCATCCCGGCAGCAATTGATCTGCAAATTGCCCAGGATCGCTCCCCTACTATCCGCGCGTCGCTGGAA
>NZ_JASOPB010000015.1:0-1245 GCF_030218125.1 Haemophilus sp. UMB1048 | reverse complement strand
GGCGTGTAGGTCGCATAACCCGGAGAGAATCGTAACACATGAGCGCCGCGCTTCAATACTTCGACGAAAATTTACCCCATCGTCCCTATCACACGGATGATCTCGCTTTTGGTCTTCGCATCTCCGGCAAAGGGCGTGCGCTTCTTGCGCGGTACATACAGCAGAACCAGCCTCATGCGCAGTTCTGGCTGGTTTTTGACGTTGACCGCGAGGGGGCTGCGATTGACTGGAGCGACCGGAACGCTCCCGCGCCGAACATCACCGTTAAAAATCCTGTGAACGGACACGCTCACCTGCTCTACGCACTCAACATCGCCGTGAGAACCGCGCCTGATGCCTCGGTTAAGGCGCTGAAATACGCCGCTGCGATTGAACGTTAGCTGTGTGAGAAACGTTGTGCTGATGTGAACTACAGCGGACTGATTTGTAAAAATCCGTTCCACCTGGAATGGCAGGTGATGGAGTGGCGAGAGGAAGCCTATACCCTCGATGAACTGGCTGATTATCTCGATTTGAGCGCCTCAGCGCGCCGTAGCATCGATAAACATTACGGGATGGGGCGAAACTGCCACCTGTTCGAAATGACGCGCAAATGGGCTTACAGGGCGATTCGTCAGGGCTGGCCAGCGTTCTCACAGTGGCTTGAAGCGGTGATCCAGCGTGTCGAAATGTACAATGCATCGCTTCCCGTTCCGCTTTCACTGGCTGAATGTCGGGCTATTGGCAAGAGCATTGCGAAATACACGCACAGGAACTTCACGCCGGAAACTTTCGCACAGTATGTGGCTGATACGCACACGCCAGAAATTCAGGCTGCACGCGGTCGCAAGGGCGGTTCTAAGTCTAAGCGCAGCACAGTAGCTACATCTGCACGCACGCTGAAACCGTGGGAGGCATTAGGGATCAGTCGCGCCTGGTATTACCAACTGAAAAAACGAGGTCTCGTAGAGTAGACCAAATAAGCCTATATCAGATAACAGCGCCTTTCTGGCGTCTTTTTGAGCAGCAGGTTTTTTGCCGTTTTTCCCCGTTCAGCCCTGCAATGGCGCGGCTTTCCGCGTGATTGTGGTGGTAGTGCTCGCCGCAGTCTCATGACCGAGCGTAGCGAGCGAATGAGCGAGGAAGCACCAGGGAATCGGAACACGGATGGAGGCACTTACGCGTCTGGGTTTGGGGATGTCTCCAGATCGTACTTAAGTTCCTTAAGTGCTTGTAATATCCTGTCTTTTTTATAGCATAGCTCGC
>NZ_JASOPB010000159.1:0-246 GCF_030218125.1 Haemophilus sp. UMB1048 | reverse complement strand
GGAGAAGCCTGCACCAGAACCAACGCCAACGCCTGCGGGTGAGCCGACTATACTCACGCCACAAGATGGTGTTGAGCAAGGTTCCGCAACTGTTACCCCACCAGCAGATGCTGATACTCTAGAAATCACGTATATTCCAGAAGGCGATACAACGACTCCTGTAACAATTACCGTGAAGAAAGATAAGAATGGTAACTGGACTATTAACGGTAATACCACAACCGGCGTGACTGTTGATCCTAAGAC
>NZ_JASOPB010000158.1:0-246 GCF_030218125.1 Haemophilus sp. UMB1048 | reverse complement strand
CGGACAGATCAAGACGGATGAAAAATCTAATGAGATTACAGCTATTCCTGAACTTCTTAACATGATGGATATTAAAGGAAAAATCATCACAACTGATGCGATGGGTTGCCAGAAAGATATTGCAGAGAAGATACAAAAACAGGGAGGTGATTATTTATTCGCGGTAAAAGGAACCCAGGGGCGGCTAAATAAAGCCTTTGAGGAAAAATTTCCGCTGAAAGAATTAAATAATCCAGAGCATGACAG
>NZ_JASOPB010000157.1:0-246 GCF_030218125.1 Haemophilus sp. UMB1048 | reverse complement strand
GACTTAATCATGCCAATAATAAGCTCGTCTAATAAGCCTGGCACATTCCAAGTAAACTCTTGAGGCTTAAGTCGCAAAAGCGCATGAAGTGGAACGTGTACAGTTACACCATCTAAAGGATCATGCGGATCATAAATGTAGCTTAAATGCAAGTTGATTTTCTGACCGTCTGTTCCAATCGTATGCCAAGTATCTGGGTAATCTGCCAAATCAGTGTCATTTGCGTATTGCAAGCGCTCAACACAA
>NZ_JASOPB010000156.1:0-246 GCF_030218125.1 Haemophilus sp. UMB1048 | reverse complement strand
CTGGTATTTGTGCGGCAATATTGGTGTATATCTCTGCAAGAATTGCTTCTGCACTGTCAGGAGCGAGTGCTACAGCCACTATGCAGGGGGCGGCGGCTATCGGTATTGGCGCTGCTGCATACGGTGTTGGAAAAATGGCTGGCGGTGCCAAAGACAAACTGGAAAAAAACATTGATGGCTGGAACGCCCATGATGATGGTGCCAAAAGAGCGACCAAAGGTGGAGCATTAGGTTATAACGCCGCCA
>NZ_JASOPB010000155.1:0-247 GCF_030218125.1 Haemophilus sp. UMB1048 | reverse complement strand
TAAAGTTGGATGGTTCATATTAAGCGGCTCTCAGAGCCTGGGTTCGGTACTCTACCGGACTCAGACCTTTTAATTTCAGGCTTATCCGCTCGTTGTTGTAGTAATGGATATAGTCCTCTACGGCTTTTCTTATCGCACTGACACTCCTGAACTCCCTCAGATAAAAACACTCCGATTTCAGGGTCCCGAAGAAGTTTTCCATCACTGCATTATCCAGGCAGTTTCCTTTACGCGACATACTCTGCGT
>NZ_JASOPB010000154.1:0-247 GCF_030218125.1 Haemophilus sp. UMB1048 | reverse complement strand
TCCGGGCATGATCGAACGTTACACTGGTGCAATTACTGCAGCAGCAGGTACGATCCACCGTCTGGAAGACTGGGGCCGCCGTCAGCTGGCTTATCCGATCAACAAACTGCACAAAGCTCACTACGTTCTGCTGAACGTTGAAGCGCCGCAGGAAGCGATCGATGAGCTGGAAACTAACTTCCGCTTCAACGACGCCGTTATCCGCAGCATGGTAATGCGTACTAAGCACGCTGTTACCGAAGCATCT
>NZ_JASOPB010000153.1:0-247 GCF_030218125.1 Haemophilus sp. UMB1048 | reverse complement strand
TACCATTGGCATGAGTACTACTCTCCCATCACAAACTGTTCACTGAAGCGCTTATCGCCTTCAACCAAATCGTGCATATCGTTAATATCGTGACGAAGCAGCAAAGTGCGCTCCAAGCCAACACCGAAAGCAAATCCCGTATAAACATCTGGGTCTAAGCCTGCAGACTTAAGAACGTTCGGGTTAACCATTCCGCATCCGCCCCATTCAATCCAACCTGGGCCACCCTTCTTATCTGGGAACCAAA
>NZ_JASOPB010000152.1:0-247 GCF_030218125.1 Haemophilus sp. UMB1048 | reverse complement strand
ACCGGAGGCGGTGGCAATGCGCACTGCATCTACCTTGGTCACCATCCCGCCCGTACCCACAGCCGAGCCCGTCCCCGCAATCGTCGAATCGTCAATCTCTTCAAGAGCATTATGCACAAAAGTCAAGCGCCGCGCCCCCGGCTGACTTGGAGGAGCAGTGTAGAGTCCGTCAACGTCGGAGAGCAGAATCAAAGCTTGAGCGCGCACAATATTGGCTACAAGCGCACTTAAATGATCGTTATCTCCA
>NZ_JASOPB010000151.1:0-248 GCF_030218125.1 Haemophilus sp. UMB1048 | reverse complement strand
GTGACTATAAAGAAGAAAACAATCAGCTGGTGATCGGCGGCCTGCCGGAGCATTTCACCCTGACCATCGTCAATGAGATCAGCCCGGCGGCGAACACCGCGCTGGAAGGCCTGTATCAGTCAGGCGAAGCGCTGTGCACCCAGTGCGAAGCGGAAGGTTTCCGCCATATTACCTGGTACCTGGACCGCCCGGACGTGCTGGCGCGGTTTACCACCAAAATCATCGCCGACAAAGCGAAATACCCGTTC
>NZ_JASOPB010000150.1:0-248 GCF_030218125.1 Haemophilus sp. UMB1048 | reverse complement strand
TCGATGAGATAGCTGTCCATCGCCGTGCCGCATTTCGGGCAACGACGTTTTGCGCGCAGCGCGTTGGTTTCAGCATCTTCGCCTTCCAGCACGTTCAGCACTTCGTTTTCCGGCACCAGGTTAATGGTGGTTTTGCAACGCTCTTTCGGCGACAGCGCGTAGCCAGAGCAGCCGAGGAATACCCCGGTACTGGCGGTACGAATGCCCATTTTACGCCCGCAGGTCGGGCAGTCGATGCTGGTCAGCAC
>NZ_JASOPB010000014.1:0-2678 GCF_030218125.1 Haemophilus sp. UMB1048 | reverse complement strand
CCTATCTACGTCTTAGTCTTAAACAACCCTTACAGATTTTAAATCTGGGAGAACTCATCTCTTGGCAAGTTTCGTGCTTAGATGCTTTCAGCACTTATCTCTTCCGCACTTAGCTACCCGGCAATGCGTCTGGCGACACAACCGGAACACCAGTGGTGCGTCCACTCCGGTCCTCTCGTACTAGGAGCAGCCCCAACCAATTCTCCAACGCCCACGGCAGATAGGGACCGAACTGTCTCACGACGTTCTAAACCCAGCTCGCGTACCACTTTAAATGGCGAACAGCCATACCCTTGGGACCTACTTCAGCCCCAGGATGTGATGAGCCGACATCGAGGTGCCAAACACCGCCGTCGATATGAACTCTTGGGCGGTATCAGCCTGTTATCCCCGGAGTACCTTTTATCCGTTGAGCGATGGCCCTTCCATTCAGAACCACCGGATCACTATGACCTACTTTCGTACCTGCTCGACTTGTCTGTCTCGCAGTTAAGCTTGCTTATACCATTGCACTAACCTGACGATGTCCGACCGTCATTAGCAAACCTTCGTGCTCCTCCGTTACTCTTTGGGAGGAGACCGCCCCAGTCAAACTACCCACCAGACACTGTCCGAGACCACGTTTCGTAATCTTCGTTAGAACATCAAACGTTAAAGGGTGGTATTTCAAGGACGACTCCAACAATACTGGCGTATCATCTTCTAAGTCTCCCACCTATCCTACACATCAAAATTCAATGTTCAGTGTCAAGCTATAGTAAAGGTTCACGGGGTCTTTCCGTCTAGCCGCGGGTACACCGCATCTTCACGGCGATTTCAATTTCACTGAGTCTCGGGTGGAGACAGCCTGGCCATCATTATGCCATTCGTGCAGGTCGGAACTTACCCGACAAGGAATTTCGCTACCTTAGGACCGTTATAGTTACGGCCGCCGTTTACTGGGGCTTCGATCAGGAGCTTCTCTTTCGATTACACCATCAATTAACCTTCCAGCACCGGGCAGGCATCACACCCTATACGTCCACTTTCGTGTTTGCAGAGTGCTGTGTTTTTAATAAACAGTTGCAGCCAGCTGGTATCTTCGACCGGTTCAACCTTCATCCGCAAGGGACTACAATCTACGCCGGCGCACCTTCTCCCGAAGTTACGGTGCTATTTTGCCTAGTTCCTTCACCCGAGTTCTCTCAAGCGCCTGAGTATTCTCTACCTGACCACCTGTGTCGGTTTTCAGTACGGTTTAGATAAACCTGAAGCTTAGTGGCTTTTCCTGGAAGTGTGGTATCGGTTACTTCAGCTCCGTAGAGCCTCGTCATCATCTCTCAGTGTTTAATAGAAGTCCGGATTTGCCTAAACTTCCCACCTACAAACTTAAACGCACATATCCAACAGTGCGATAACCTAACCTGCTCCGTCCCCACATCGCAGTTTATCCAAGTACGGGAATATTAACCCGTTTCCCATCGACTACGCTTTTCAGCCTCGCCTTAGGGGCCGACTCACCCTGCCCCGATTAACGTTGGACAGGAACCCTTGGTCTTCCGGCGAACGGGTTTTTCACCCGTTTTATCGTTACTTATGTCAGCATTCGCACTTCTGATACGTCCAGCAAACCTCTCGATTCACCTTCATCCGCTTACAGAACGCTCCCCTACCCAACAGACTTTCGTCTGATGCCGCAGCTTCGGTGCTATATTTGAGCCCCGTTACATCTTCCGCGCAGGCCGACTCGACTAGTGAGCTATTACGCTTTCTTTAAATGATGGCTGCTTCTAAGCCAACATCCTAGCTGTCTAAGCCTTCCCACTTCGTTTCCCACTTAATATAGACTTTGGGACCTTAGCTGGCGGTCTGGGTTGTTTCCCTCTCCACGACGGACGTTAGCACCCGCCGTGTGTCTCCTGAGTATCACTCTTCGGTATTCGTAGTTTGCATCGGGTTGGTAATCCGGGATGGACCCCTAGCCGAAACAGTGCTCTACCCCCGAAGGTGTCCGCTCAAGGCTCTACCTAAATAGATTTCGGGGAGAACCAGCTATCTCCCGGTTTGATTGGCCTTTCACCCCCAGCCACAAGTCATCCGCTAATTTTTCAACATTAGTCGGTTCGGTCCTCCAGTTAGTGTTACCCAACCTTCAACCTGCCCATGGCTAGATCACCGGGTTTCGGGTCTATACCTTGCAACTAGACGCCCAGTTAAGACTCGGTTTCCCTTCGGCTCCCCTATTCGGTTAACCTCGCTACAAAATATAAGTCGCTGACCCATTATACAAAAGGTACGCAGTCACCCCAAAAGGGCTCCCACTGCTTGTACGTACAAGGTTTCAGGTTCTATTTCACTCCCCTCACCGGGGTTCTTTTCGCCTTTCCTTCACAGTACTGGTTCACTATCGGTCAATCAGGAGTATTTAGCCTTGGAGGATGGTCCCCCCATCTTCAAACAGGATATCACGTGTCCCGCCCTACTTGTCGTTAGCTTAGTACCATGACCTGGACTTCGAGTACGGGGCTATCACCCTGTATCGCCAAGCTTCCCAGCTTGTTCCTCTGTCTCTGTCATTATCACTAACAGGCTCCTTCGCGTTCGCTCGCCGCTACTAACGAAATCTCGGTTGATTTCTTTTCCTCGGGGTACTTAGATGTTTCAGTTCTCCCGGTTTGCCTCACTTACCTATGTATTCA
>NZ_JASOPB010000149.1:0-248 GCF_030218125.1 Haemophilus sp. UMB1048 | reverse complement strand
AAGATCCGGTGGCGATTCGTAAAGCGCTGCAGGAATGTATGCAGCATAACTTCTCGGTGTTCCGCGAAGGCGATGCGATGCACAAAGGTCTGGAGCAACTGAAAGTGATCCGCGAGCGCCTGAAAAACGCCCGTCTCGACGATACCTCCAGCGAGTTCAACACCCAGCGCGTTGAGTGCCTGGAGCTGGATAACCTGATGGAAACCGCCTACGCGACCGCCGTATCCGCTAACTTCCGTACCGAGAGC
>NZ_JASOPB010000148.1:0-249 GCF_030218125.1 Haemophilus sp. UMB1048 | reverse complement strand
AGGTGTTGCGGCAAAGATACTCTTTGAGGATATCGTTTTGAATGGTGCCGGTCAGTTTATCGGGTGTAACACCTTGCTCTTCTGCGGCGACAATATAAAACGCCAGTACTGGTAGTACTGCGCCATTCATGGTCATCGAAACCGACATTTTATCCAGCGGGATCTGGTCGAACAGGACTTTCATATCTTCCACGGTGTCGATAGCGACGCCCGCTTTGCCGACGTCGCCCGCCACGCGTGGGTTATCGG
>NZ_JASOPB010000147.1:0-249 GCF_030218125.1 Haemophilus sp. UMB1048 | reverse complement strand
GTTCACGGAAGAAGCGGCAAAGGAACCTGCGGTATCTTCCAAGGGGTCAGTCAATATTACCCCAATTAAAAAGGTAACGGTAGAACTTGTAGAGGAAAGTACCTCTGAAAAAACATCTGATCTTGATAGAGTTCCTGAGAAAGAAAAAGCGGATGAAAGTAGTCGTGTTTTAGAGCCTAAAACAAACGTCTCTTCTAATGTATTATTGAATGCCGTTAAGGCAGAGGAGTTTCAATCTTCGACTACAAA
>NZ_JASOPB010000146.1:0-250 GCF_030218125.1 Haemophilus sp. UMB1048 | reverse complement strand
GAAATTACGAGCTAAGGAATTAACACTACCAGCAATCCCTAAGAATTGCTGGTCAACGGAAGACATAATAACTGAATTGTTTGGCGATTGAAAGAGTCCCATTCTGACTCCGTAAAATAGGGAAGTAACTACGAAGAGCCAAAGTGGTGAATTTAAGTTAAAGGAAGTCATAAAGGTAAAAATCGCAATTGCAATTAAAGCAGCAATTCGTTTGTTTTTCATGGAATTATCTCTTTCCCTACTTTTTACA
>NZ_JASOPB010000145.1:0-250 GCF_030218125.1 Haemophilus sp. UMB1048 | reverse complement strand
TAAGAGAATCAGCAGACCGAGTGAAACGAGGTCAATGTGCACTTATACATAGAATAAATTCTATGTTGTGCTAACCCAAAAATCCTGTATTAGAAGTCGCCGATGGCGACAACAAAGTCAAGCCCATAGAATCAAAGCAAAGAGGTGACTAACATGGCAATTTTTCATATGAGTTTTAGTAATATTAGTGCTGGAAAAGGACGAAGTGCGATTGCCAGTGCCGCTTATCGAAGCGGTGAAAAATTATTTG
>NZ_JASOPB010000144.1:0-251 GCF_030218125.1 Haemophilus sp. UMB1048 | reverse complement strand
ACGGCAAAGAATACGAGGTCAACGGGGCGGACAACCTGCTAGAGGCTTGTCTCTCTCTTGGTCTTGATATTCCCTACTTTTGCTGGCACCCGGCGCTAGGGAGCGTCGGTGCTTGCCGCCAGTGTGCGGTGAAGCAATATCAGAACGCGGAAGACACGCGTGGTCGCCTGGTGATGTCCTGTATGACTCCGGCATCTGACGGCACCTTTATTTCTATTGACGACGGCGAAGCGAAGCAGTTCCGCGAAAGC
>NZ_JASOPB010000143.1:0-251 GCF_030218125.1 Haemophilus sp. UMB1048 | reverse complement strand
AAAAAGCTGCTGTTTATGGGCAATGAATTCGCCCAGGGCCGCGAGTGGAACCACGACGCCAGTCTCGACTGGCATCTGCTGGAGGGCGGCGACAACTGGCACCACGGCGTCCAGCGGCTGGTGCGCGACCTGAACCATACCTACCGTCATCATAAAGCGCTGCACGAGCTGGATTTTGACCCCTACGGCTTCGAATGGCTGGTGGTCGACGACCATGAGCGCTCGGTGTTTGTCTTTGTACGCCGTGACCG
>NZ_JASOPB010000142.1:0-252 GCF_030218125.1 Haemophilus sp. UMB1048 | reverse complement strand
TAAAATCATTCGTGAGCTGGTAACAGCGGCTAAGCTGGTCGGTGGCGATCCGGACGCTAACCCGCGTCTGCGTGCGGCGGTGGATAAAGCACTGTCTAACAACATGACCCGTGACACACTGAACCGCGCAATTGCACGTGGTGTGGGCGGTGATGATGATGCAAACATGGAAACCATCATCTACGAAGGTTACGGTCCTGGCGGCACGGCAATCATGATTGAATGTCTGTCTGACAACCGCAACCGTACCGT
>NZ_JASOPB010000141.1:0-253 GCF_030218125.1 Haemophilus sp. UMB1048 | reverse complement strand
TAAAAGCTCACCCAGAAGTTGGCGAAAACAAGCTTGAAGCAATCCATAAAGAAGTTGCTGACATGGCTTACGATATCATTAACAAGAAAGGTGCTACTTTCTACGGTATCGGTACTGCATTAGCATTCATTACTAAAGCTATCTTGAACAATGAACACAGAGTTCTTCCACTTTCAGTACCTATGGATGGCGAATACGGCTTACACGATCTTCACATTGGTACTCCAGCAGTTGTTGGTCGTCACGGTTTGGA
>NZ_JASOPB010000140.1:0-253 GCF_030218125.1 Haemophilus sp. UMB1048 | reverse complement strand
GCCGGTTTCTCCGAGGTAATCCATCCCAGCCCACACAAAATCGCCAATAAGTCGAGGCTCTTTTTTGGCAAGCTCACGGAACTTATACGCATCGTTACAGAAAGTTTCCGATCCTAAAATCAAGCGATGCTCATACTTCTTCAAATCATGCTTATATCTATTAATACCGTAGTTATACCCAGCAATATCCATAGCAGCAAAAGCATCGCGCGTCACCCAATCGCACGGCGGAAGTGAAGCACCAATTTTCATA
>NZ_JASOPB010000013.1:0-8225 GCF_030218125.1 Haemophilus sp. UMB1048 | reverse complement strand
TGTGAGAGTAGGACACCGCCAGGTACTGAATCTGAACCCCGAGCTGAATGGCTTGGGGTTTTTGTTTATGGAGTTTTGTTAAAGATTACTTTGACAATATAAGCGCGGTAGAAAGTTAGGCTGTTTTTACGTAGAGAATATATAAAAAGGAGTTTATCCCAAATATCTGGGGATAGACTCCTTTAATCTTTTTAAGAAAATAGCTTATTCCAGAAAGAACAAACAAACTCTCTTTCTTCTGCAAACGCCGAATCATCAACAATAACAGGATTTCCTAATAAGTTCAGATGATGAATTTTATTACGTAGTGTCACGTAGCAGGATTTGAGCTTTTCACATTCTGTTAGAGAAATAATGTGATATTCTGCCATTGAATCAAAGATGCGGACGTTATCAGACCATTTGGTTAATATTGGATTAGCTGGGGCATTCGCAAGCATCAGATACTGGGCGATAAATTCAATATCGGTAATGCCGCCACGATCGGTTTTGATATTAAAAAATCCTTCTTTTGTATGAGATAAATGTTCGTACATTTTTTCACGCATTTCTCTTACTTCAATTTTTAGCTGATTAATATCTCTTTGAGCAGAAAGTACATTACAGCGAATTTTTTCAAATTCTGCTTTTAATTCAGATTCACCAAAAATGGCACGACTGCGGACAAGCGCTTGCTTTTCCCAAGTCCATGCTTCATTGAGTTGATAGTTTTCAAATGCTTGAAGTGAGCAGCCTAATAAGCCCGCATCGCCTGAAGGCCGTAAGCGCATATCAACATCGTAAAGTATGCCTGCACTGGTGTTCATACTAAAAATGCTGACAATTTTTTGAGCCAATCTTAAATAGAATTGGTTACTATCAATGGATTTTTTCCCACCAATGGTTTGGCCTTCAACAGCTTGGTATAAAAAGACTAAATCCAAATCAGATTTATAACCGAGTTCAATTCCGCCTAATTTGCCGTAGCCAATAACTAAAAAGCCTTTTTCTGTTTTACCTACTAGATGCTCAGGTACACCAAAGCGTTGACTGACTTGTTGCCAGGCAAAATTGACAACGGCATCAATAATTGCTTCAGCCAGATAAGTGATATGATCGCTCACTTTCATAACAGGCAATACGCCTAGAATATCAGCGGCTGCAACTCGTAATAAAATAGACTGTTTGAATTGGCGTAAACCGTCAATAAATTGCTCTTCATCGTCTTGCGGTAATCGCAGCATATATTGCTTTAATTCGTCAGGGTACTGCGTGAACGGTAATGGATTACGTAGTGCCTCAGTATTTAATAATTCATCGAGTAGAATAGGGTGGCGAGCCACTTGTTCGGCAATCATCTGTGATTGTGAACATAGTTCAATAAGCTGCTCAATGACTTGAGGATTTTCTAAGAGCAATTCCAAATACGTCGTTCTACTCGCAATTTTATCGACAATATTGAGGATGCGTGGCAATAAAGTGCGGTAATCTTTTTGCTCAAATATTTGAGTGAAGATATTTGGCAATAAGTGAGCTAAAACTTCTCGACCACGAGCACCAATAACACGGCGAGCGAGTGCATCTTTGAATTGAATAAGTTTATCTAAGATATCGGAAATTGCGTCCTCATCAATGCGATTATCGACCAGCATTTGTTCAATATCATCGAGGTCACTTTCTAAAAAATCAATCCACTGATTATTGTCATCGGTACGTTCATCTTTTTCTTCACCAATTAACGCATCAAAAACTGACCGCACTTTTTGTTGATGTGCTTGTAGTGTTTGATAGAAATCATCCCAGTTTTCAATTGGATAAGATTTTATCGTAGCCTGATTGTTCTCATCTAAATAAGTGTATTCTCGACAAGCGACCATTAATCTAAGGCGATTTTCTTCATCTGTTGGCAGAAGTTGCGTTTGTTGGTCATCAATGGCTTGAAGCACGTTTTCAGTACGACGAAGGAATATATAAGCGTCTCTTAATTCATGGTATTGTTGAGGTGTAATTAAACCGAGATCTCGTATTTCAGGAAGAAGTTTAAGCAATTCATGTTGTTGAAGCTTAATCTCACGTCCGCCTCGAATAAGTTGAAAAACTTGCACAATAAATTCGATTTCTCGAATCCCGCCTGCGCCTAACTTAATATTGTCTTTTAAGCCACGACGACGCACTTCACGCTCAATTTTACCTTTCATTTCACGTAAAGCTTGAATCACACTAAAATCAATATAGCGTCGATATACAAAAGGACGAAGTAATTGTTGTAAGGTTTTTACGTTAGGATCTTGCTCATCGGCGCCTAAAATACGTCCTTTGATCATGGCATAGCGCTCCCAGTCTCGCCCTTGATCTTGGTAATATTGCTCCATCGCAGAAAAACTTAAGGCAAGTGCACCGCTGTCGCCAAAAGGTCGAAGACGCATATCCGTACGATAGACAAAACCATCTGGCGTAAATTGATCCAACGCATTAATTAGACGTTGTCCTAAACGGGTAAAAAATTTGGCGTTATCAACGGCTCGTCTTGCTCCAACAGTTTCGCCTTGTGAAGGATAGGTAAAAATTAAATCAATATCAGAGGAGAAATTTAGCTCAAAACCACCTAATTTTCCCATACCAAGAATATAGAGTTGCTGAGGATTGCCATTTTCATCACAAGGCGTACCCATTTCTTCGCAAGCTTGTTTGTACAGCCAATCTCTCGCACTAATGATAAGACTCTCAGCAAGTTGAGAAAGACGAATAAAAATTTCTTCTACGGTGGCAAGATTCAAGCTTTGACAGAAACTGAGTTTCGCCATTTCTTGATTACGAAAATCTCGTAGCGTTTTGTAAAGCTGTTCTTCGTTTTGGATAGTGGAGAGTTGTTCAGCTAAACGGCTAGCATAATGTTGACAATCTGAAAATTGAGGAGGTGTTTGCCACCATTGGGCTAAAAAGTGCGGGTGTTTTTTTAAGACTTTTTCCAAGAAATCAGACAGACTGATGGCATAGTTTATTTGTCCGGTTGGTGTCGTGAGATCAGTTGCATCCCGCTCGATTTTTTGGGTTATTTCAGCAAGATTCATTTCAGGGAAATGTTGGCAAAGCACTTCGCCAAGTTGAATGAGTTTTTCAGTCGAAAGCGGAAGTGAAAGCGCCATAATTTACCCCTTAAAATGTTCGTCAATCTTGCGTAATACGATTTCTTTGGCCTGTTGCGGTTGCAGACTATCTAGCCAATTTAATGGTGTTTTCCAGCCGCGCAGCCAAGTGATTTGTCGTTTGGCTAATTGGCGAGTTGCACAAATACCACGGAAGACCATTTCTTCATGATCATAGTCACCTCGTAAATATTCCCACATTTGGCGATAGCCCACACAACGGATAGAAGGCAAATCAGGATGGAGATCTTCTCGTTGATAGAGTTTTTCCACTTCTTCTTGGAAGCCTAATTCGATCATTTTATGGAAACGTTGTTCGATACGTTGATGTAACACCGCGCGGTCTTCTGGTGCAATAGCGAATTGTAAAAATTGATAAGGCAATTCTTCGCCTTTTTGTTCGGTTAATTCCGTTAATGATTTACCCGTTAAATAGAATACTTCTAATGCACGATTAATGCGCTGTGAATCATTTGGGTTGATACGTTCAGCAGAAATAGGATCAATTTTTTGTAATTCTTGATGAAGTGCTGGCCAGCCAAGTTTTTGTGCTTTTTCTTCAATCTCTAAGCGTAACTTTTCATCAGCAGATGGAAGGGGGGAAAGTCCCTCAATCAATGCTTTGTAATACAACATCGTGCCGCCAACCAAAAGCGGAATTTTACCTTGTGCGGTAATATCGGCCATTTCTCTGAGCGCATCGTCACGAAAATTCATCGCAGAATAACTTTCAGCGGGATCTAAAATATCAATTAAGCGGTGAGGGGCAAGCGTAAGTTCTTCTTTAGAAGGCTTTGCTGTGCCAATATCCATACCTTTATAAATTAATGCAGAATCGACACTGATCACTTCCACTGGCAGGCTTTGACGTAATTGAATAGCTAGATCTGTTTTTCCAGAGGCCGTTGGCCCCATCAGAAAAAGTGCGGTTGGTTTGGAGTCAGTTTGTTGTGTCATATTACAAATCAGTTAAAAAGGGCTGCCAGTTAATCGGTTTCAGTAATGTATTAAATTTTTCTTGATAATCTTTATTCAGTAAGCGTTCCGTTTCACTTAATAAGCTGACTGCATCCGCTAACACTTGAATTGGTTTTACCTCTAGCGTCTGACAAAGTGCGGTCAGAAAATCAGGCATATTTTCTAGATGTTCAGTGAGTAGGCTCACCACACATTTTTGTAAATTTTGCGTACGTAAAACCGCAGGGACTTTGTTTAATGTGAGGCGTAACTGAGCTTCATTTTCAATAAATTCAAAACCACTTTGTTGGAAAAAAGCTTTTTGTTTTTGCCATTGTTCAAATTGTTTTTCATCTAAGCGGAAAATAATCGGGATGAGCAACGGTTGTTGTGGAATTTCACCTTGTTGTAAGGTTAATTCATAATTTAAGGTTTGCAATTTAGCTAATGACATCAAATAAAACTGCTGATTTTGTTGTAAAAGCAATGCTTTATTTTCAATTAATGCTAATGCACGTAAATAGCCTGCTTCACTTGTCTTCGGGAGTTGTTGTTCAACGACAGGTGTTGTTAAAACTTGAGAATTTTCCGCAGGACGAACTAATTCCCCATATAAGCGTTGTTCAGTCTTTGTAGGTTGTTCGCGATAACCATATGGCGGAACGTACTCACTACGGTTTGAAAAGTGCGGCCGATTTTCTAGTTGTTTTTCACGAGATTGATGATTATTCGAAGCGAAAATATTTTGCCCTGCCGCTGCACGATTAGGTTTTGTTTCATAGTGGGTTTGATACGAAGCCGAAGGCTCTCTTGCTTCATTCATCACTGGTGCTAAATCTAATTCAGTTTGAGAAATAGCATTGAGTGCATTTGTTACGCCTTGGCAGATAAAGTCATGAATTAAGCGAGCTTGATGGAAACGCACCTCGTGTTTTGTTGGATGCACGTTGACATCGACATCATGTGGATTGAGGTCGATAAACAGTACAAATGCTGGGTATTGCTCAATATGTAAATGTTCTGCATAAGCTTGGCGAATAGCGTGGGTGATCACTTTATCACGCACCATTCGTCCATTGATATAACAATAGCTCAAATCATTTTGAGAACGTGTAAATTCAGGTGTCGCCACCCATCCGGAAAGATGCAAATCATCATGTTTCCAGTCAATGCGTAAGGCATGTTGAACAAAATCATCGCCACAAATAGTGGCAACGCGTTTTAGTTGTTGTTCTTCATTTGTCGCGGGACGATATTGTCGAACAATTTTGCCGTTATGTGTGAGCGTAAAAGCAATATTAAATTTCGCTAAAGCAATTCGGCGAATGACTTCATCAATATGAGCAAATTCTGTTTTATCGGTACGTAAGAATTTACGACGAGCAGGCGTGTTAAAAAAGAGATTCGCCACTTCAACTGTTGTACCGACTGGATGAGATGCGGGTTTAATTATGGTTTCCATCTCTCGCCCTTGCGCATAGACTTGCCATGCTTCATTTTGCTCTGCAGTGCGAGAGGTAAGCGTGAGACGAGAAACCGAGCTGATACTGGCAAGGGCTTCACCACGGAAACCTAAACTTAAAATGGCTTCGAGATCATCAAGATCGGCAATTTTACTGGTTGCATGTCGAGCAAGGGCGAGGCTTAATTCTTCTTTAGGGATACCACTGCCATTATCTCGAATACGAATCAGGCTGGAGCCGCCGTTTTCGATATCAATATGAATTTTATTGGCGCCGGCATCAAGGCTGTTTTCCACCAATTCTTTCACCACAGAGGCAGGGCGTTCGACCACTTCACCGGCGGCAATCTGGTTAGCCAGCTGTGGAGAAAGAATTTTGATTGCCATAGGATTCCTTATTTTTCTTTAAGTTTGATTTTTTGACCAGTCACGATTTTGCCGTTTTTCAATGTCGGATTCAGTTTTAAAAGACGATTAACCGGTACATTGTATTCACGAGAGATAGCATAGATAGTTTGATCCGCTTTCACCGTATGGTAAAGCGGGATTTCTGTCTTGCCATTATCTTTCTTCTCATTTTCTTTTGAAGAAGCGTCTTTTTTATCGTTGCTTTTTTTCTCAGGCTCTTTTTTACTCTCAGTTTTTTCTTGTTTTTTATCTTTTTTAGAAACCGCTTTTTCAGCTTCAACAATTTTGCTGTTTTTTCCTTTATTATCGGCTTTGGCTTTATCATCCGATTTAGGTTTTTCTTCTACCTTTTTGCCTTTGCCGTTATCAGGAATTTTAATGGTTTCATTCAGCCAAAGTTCTTTACGTTTCAGTTTATTTAACTCAATAATTTCACTGACTTTCACATCATATTTGTTCGCCAGGCTACCAATGCTTTCACCTGGTTTTACTTTATGACGTATGCCGCTGTCTTTGACATCGGAAGTGCGGTCAGATTTTTCGATGTTTTTCTCTTCTTTTTTAGTTGGTTCTTCCGCTTTTTTGCCTTTGCCATTATCAGGAATCTTAATGGTTTCATTTAACCAAAGTTCTTTGCGTTTCAGTTTATTCAACTCAATAATTTCGCTGACTTTGACATCATATTTATTTGCTAGGCTACCAATGCTTTCACCTGGTTTCACTTTGTGGCGAATACCGCTGTCTTTCACATCGGAAGCGCGGTCAGATTTTTCATTATTTTTGTCGTTTGATTTTGTAGATTTGTTGTCTTGCTCATCACTAGGTGGAACAGCAATCGCTTTTAAATTACCATTGCGATAAGCGACTAAGCCTTCATAAATCATATAAGCAATACGACGACGATAAGCAATGGTATTCAGTTTTTGTTCTTCTTCCATATTGGAAAGGAAACCTGTTTCCACCAGAACAGAAGGAATATCGGGTGAACGCAATACGCCAAGGCTCGCATGTTGTGGCGTGCTACGACTTAATGAGGTCACGCGAGCAAAGCGACGTAAAATACTGTTGCCGAGTTCATAACCTGTGCGTTGGCTGTGACCAAATTGCAGGTCGAGTACAGTTTGATCTAAATATTTGTCATTGTTGTTGGAAAGTACTTTACCGGCTCCGCCTAAAAGCTCAGAACGTTTTTCATCGTCTTCTAACCATTGACCCATTTCATCGTTGGCACGGCGATTGGATAGCACCCAAACAGACGCACCCCGTTGGTCTGCATTAAGAGAGGAGTCAGCATGGATAGACACAAGAAAATTTGCTTTGTATTTACGTGCAATTTCAGAGCGTTCTGGCACAGAAATATAGTAATCGCTACTGCGTGTTAAAACACCTTTGAAATTAGGATCCTTATCTAGTAAGGCTTTTAATTCTCGCGCAATAGAAAGGGTGACATTTTTTTCATAAATGCCGAGATTTTTTCCGATAGCACCGGGATCTTTACCGCCGTGGCCGGGATCAATGGCAATTGTCCATTGTGGTGCGGCAAATACGGTAGTAGAAATTAGAGAAAATATTCCAAAAAGAAACGAAAATTTTGCTTTCATGTAAATCAATTTTATAGTTGTGTCAAAATATGCTCGCCCACTGAGTTTTGAGCAATTAGCGTAATGTTTCGAGCATCGTCGTAATAATCAATATTCACCAATAAATCAGCCTTAGGCAAGATGCCCTCACCTTTTTCTGCCCATTCGATTAAGCAGATGCAATTTTGGCTGAAATAATCACGAATGCCCATAAATTCCAATTCTTCAGGATCGGCAAGACGATATAAATCAAAGTGATAAATCATTTTTCCTGCAATGCTATATTCTTCCACTAACGTATAAGTAGGACTTTTGACATTGCCTTGGTAGCCTAAACCTTGCACCATTCCACGAGTCAGGGTGGTTTTCCCTGCACCGAGATCGCCATTAAAATAAAGCACAATAGCGTTATCTTTCGGTTGTTTTACAAGCACTTCTGCGAGTTTTTTACCAAAACGGAGCATTGTGCCTTCATCAGGAATGTATTGGGTTAATTCGGTCATTCTTAGAGTGATTTTTTTAGGTTAAAGTTTCTGGGGAATTTTATCGTATTTTGAAGGGAATATGTAGGGAAAATACAATAAAAAAATCCGCTGCTTTTCAGCAACGGATTAAGAATTTGGAGCGGGAAACGAGGCTCGAACTCGCGACCCCGACCTTGGCAAGGTCGTGCTCTACCAACTGAGCTATTCC
>NZ_JASOPB010000139.1:0-254 GCF_030218125.1 Haemophilus sp. UMB1048 | reverse complement strand
TAAAGACGACAGCGCGAAAAGAAAAACGGAGGAGCACGCATGATCCCCTTACAACATGGACTGATCCTCGCGGCAATCTTATTCGTTCTTGGCTTAACCGGTCTGGTTATCCGTCGCAATCTGCTGTTTATGTTGATTGGTCTGGAAATCATGATTAACGCCTCCGCGCTGGCCTTTGTGGTCGCCGGAAGCTACTGGGGTCAGACCGACGGTCAGGTGATGTACATTCTCGCCATCAGCCTCGCGGCGGCAGA
>NZ_JASOPB010000138.1:0-254 GCF_030218125.1 Haemophilus sp. UMB1048 | reverse complement strand
ACGAAGCTTCGTCATAAAATCAGAATTCGGGACGCTCGCAGTCTTAATCTTAATATTTTTATGCGAAGCATTAAAATCCTTCACCATTGCATCAAAGGTATCGGCATTAGCGCCATCCCAATAATGCCAAATGGTAAGCTGTGTTGAACCATTAGCGTCGGATGATTTTGCACTACCACACGCACCTGCGCTAATAATCATTGCAGCAGCACCGATTAATGCACATATTTTTGTAAGTTTCTTCATTGTAACCT
>NZ_JASOPB010000137.1:0-255 GCF_030218125.1 Haemophilus sp. UMB1048 | reverse complement strand
ATGCAGCCTGAACAATAGTCTTTTCTGTTGCATGCTTCTCAGCAAGTACAAAACCGAACCAAGCGCCAAGAGTTGCGAAAATGAAAGCCATCGCAAAAGTACCGAAAGTAGCTGCGGAAATTGTTATAGATCCAGAGGCGCCAAGACTGCTGAGTGCTCCACCATTCGCAGTGTTTCCGCTATCTAAACGTATAGCAGTAACGAAAGCGATAAGCAAGTAGGCTATAGCTACTGCCAAACCAGTGAGCATTGCAG
>NZ_JASOPB010000136.1:0-255 GCF_030218125.1 Haemophilus sp. UMB1048 | reverse complement strand
AAGATAAATAAAAAAACGTCCGCAAGGACGTTTTTATTTTTTCATTGTCATGGCTTAGTATTGTAAAATATGAATTGGTAAAGTAAATTTTAATAAGTTTAATAGGTAGGTAGTTAGAATGGAAAATATTCCAGTTGTCATGATTATTTTTGGTGGCTCGGGTGATTTAGCTCATAGAAAGCTTTATCCAGCCTTATTTAACTTATATCAGAAGGGATTAATTCATGATCATTTTGCCGTAATTGGTACAGCTAG
>NZ_JASOPB010000135.1:0-255 GCF_030218125.1 Haemophilus sp. UMB1048 | reverse complement strand
AACTGTTTATTGACCCGGTGGCGATGGCGCAGATAACCCGTCTGAACATGCCCGGCGTCACCGGCGTATTAACCGGCATTTATATGTTGGCCACCGGCGCGGTCGCCAACTGGCTGGCCGGGGTGGTGGCGCAGCAAACCACCGAATCGCAAATCAGCGACACGGCGATTGCCGCCTATCAGCATTTCTTTTCGCAGATGGGCGAATGGACTATCGGCTGCGTAGCGGTGATTGTCATTGTCGCCTTTGCCGCGA
>NZ_JASOPB010000134.1:0-256 GCF_030218125.1 Haemophilus sp. UMB1048 | reverse complement strand
ATTCTTGGTTCGAGTCCAGGTACCCCAGCGAATAACCCTCGTATTTTACGAGGGCTTTTTTGTATTTCAAAGATAAAAGATATAGCTTACGTTGCTCGTACTTTTCTTGTTTCTTATATTTGTATCGCGTGTGAGGCATTTGTAACGTTTTTTTGCTGATTTTCGTTACATTTGTATCATTGATGAGATGTTTGTAACGTTTTTTGCGGTAAAAACGTTACAAACGCATCATGTGAGCTACAAATATAACGCAAGC
>NZ_JASOPB010000133.1:0-257 GCF_030218125.1 Haemophilus sp. UMB1048 | reverse complement strand
TTGAAAAAGTTCAAATTAAGGATGAACCAGCTGGCTTTAATTGTGACATTTGTGGTGCACCGATGGTAATTAAGATGGGACGTTATGGTAAGTTTTATGCTTGCTCACGCTTCCCGGATTGCCGTAATACTAAGCCAATTGTTAAAAGGGTTGGTGTAACTTGTCCTAAGTGCGGTAAGGGAGAAGTTATTGAAAAGAAGTCTAAACGTAATCGTAAGTTCTATGGCTGCTCTCGTTATCCAGATTGTGACTTTGTA
>NZ_JASOPB010000132.1:0-258 GCF_030218125.1 Haemophilus sp. UMB1048 | reverse complement strand
TGGCATAGCCGGTGTGGTTCATCACGACATCAAAGAGAATACGAATACCGCGCTGATGCGCGCTATCAACCAGCGTCCGTAGATCGGCTTCACTGCCCATATTGGCATCAAGATTCGTCCAGTCCTGTGTGTAATAACCATGATAGGCATAATGCGGGAAATCACCTTTTGTACCGCCGCCGACCCAGCCGTGAATTTGCTCAAATGGGGCGCTTATCCATAAAGCATTAACGCCCAACTGCTGGAGATAATCCAGTT
>NZ_JASOPB010000131.1:0-258 GCF_030218125.1 Haemophilus sp. UMB1048 | reverse complement strand
CCAGTTTCTCCAGGCGCAGGTGAATCGGGTTTTGTAACATGATGAATTCTCGAAGTCAGAAATTAGGCGCAGTGTACCTGAATCAGCCGTGATTTGCTTGCCAACGCACAAACGACGGACGACGGGACGCCACCGCATCGGCCCAGCGCGTCGGCTCGGGCAGACGGTAGCCTCGCATGCAGCGCTCAACCCACATTAAAGCGCTGTCCATGCCTACCCGGTGGCCGGTGCTAATAAACAGCGGGTTGCAGCGCACTT
>NZ_JASOPB010000130.1:0-258 GCF_030218125.1 Haemophilus sp. UMB1048 | reverse complement strand
GGACTGGCCCAGGGGCTGGAGCAAGGTCTGGCAGAGGCGAAGGCTCAACAAGCGCCAATTCATGCCCGGATGCAGCAACTGGTCAGCGAATTTCAAACTACCCTTGATGCGCTTGATAGTGTGATAGCTTCGCGCCTGATGCAGATGGCGCTGGAGGCGGCACGCCAGGTGATCGGTCAGACGCCAACGATGGACAACTCGGCACTGATCAAACAGATCCAACAGTTGTTGCAGCAAGAACCGTTGTTCAGCGGTAAA
>NZ_JASOPB010000012.1:0-21081 GCF_030218125.1 Haemophilus sp. UMB1048 | reverse complement strand
GTGGGGCTTCCCCATGTGAGAGTAGGACACCGCCAGGTACTGAATCTGAACCCCGAGCTGAATGGCTTGGGGTTTTTATTTTGTATAAAACATTAGAATTCATATATAAATGAGTCTAATAATGATAAAATCTTCGCCTATTTCTAGATAGCAATAATTATGAAAAAACAGATAAGTAAGATCTTTTCCAGTGATGGCGAATTGAGTAAGAATATCAAAGGATTTAAGCCACGAGCAGAACAGCTCGAAATGGCTCAATCAGTAGGATATGCTATTCAAAATAAGCGACCGCTTGTTGTAGAAGCTGGAACAGGTACTGGAAAGACTTTTGCTTATTTAGCTCCGGCACTTATTGCAGGAAAGAAAACGATTATCTCAACCGGCTCTAGAAATCTACAAGATCAACTCTTTTCAAGAGATCTTCCTGCCATAAAAAAAGCCTTAAATTATTCTGGCAAAATTGCGTTATTGAAAGGGCGATCTAATTATTTATGTTTGGAGCGACTGGATCAAGTTATCGCTCAAGGTGTGCTTGGGGATAAATCTGTTTTAGCCGATTTAAGTAAAGTAAGAAAATGGAATAATGCGACGAAAACAGGTGATTTGACCGAATGTATTGAATTGGCTGAAGATAGCCCAATTTTGCCTCAATTGACGAGCACGGCAGAAAGTTGTTTAGGAACAGATTGTCCCAACTACACTGAATGTTATGTCGCACAAGCTCGTAAAAAGGCATTAAATGCAGATCTCGTTGTTGTAAATCATCATCTTTTCTTTGCTGATATGGCGGTAAAAGAAAGTGGCTTTGGTGAGCTTATTCCCAATGCAGAAGTCATCATCTTTGACGAAGCACATCAACTTCCCGATATTGCAAGCCAGTACTTTGGCCAATCATTAACATCTCGCCAGCTATTTGATTTATGTAAAGATATCAATATTGTTTATCGTACAGAATTGAAAGATATGCCGCAGCTTGGCACAACTGCAGATACCTTGCTTAAAGTCATTCAAGATTTCCGTCTTCTTCTTGGGGAAGGAAATCAGCGAGGAAATTGGCGTGAGCTATTTAAACAAAGTGCGGTCAAAAAATCGGTTGAATTATTGCAAGAAAAAATAGAGTTTCTTTCTGAAGTTATCAAGATTGCATTAGGTCGCTCTCAGACTTTGGATAGTATTTTTGAACGTACTGAAAGTATTAAAAATCAATTAATGCGTCTTTGTGATACGGCTATAGTCGGTTATTGCTACTGGTACGAAAGTATGGGGCGACAATTTGGTTTGCATATTACACCACTAACTGTCGCAGATAAATTTGGTGAACAGCTAAATAATAAAGAAGCGGCTTGGATTTTTACCTCAGCGACTCTTGAAGTTGGCGGCACTTTTAATCATTTCTGTCAGCGACTAGGTATTGAGCAAGCAGAACAAAAAATTCTTCACAGTCCTTTTGATTATCCTAATCAATCGCTACTTTGCGTGCCACGTTATTTACCAGCAACGAATCAAAATAATACGTTACAAGCTCTTGGTGAAATGTTGCTGCCTATCATTGAAGCGAATAAAGGGCGATGCTTTGTGCTTTGTACTTCTTATTTAATGATGAGAGGCTTGGCAGAGTATTTTAGAGAAAATAGTGAGCTTTCTATCTTATTACAAGGTGAAACGCCTAAAGCAAAATTACTCGAACAATTTATTCATGAAACCCACAGCGTGCTAGTTGCCACTTCTAGCTTTTGGGAAGGCGTGGATGTCCGTGGTGATGCACTTTCCTTAGTCATTATTGATAAATTGCCTTTTACCGCACCAGATGAACCTTTGCTAAAAGCGCGTATTGAAGATTGTCGATTGCAAGGAGGCGATCCATTTAATGATATACAGATCCCTGAAGCGGTTATTACGCTGAAACAAGGTGTAGGACGCCTAATTCGAGATGTAACCGATCGTGGTGCGGTAATTATTTGTGATAATCGTCTTGTTATGCGAAATTACGGCGAAACCTTTCTAAAAAGTTTACCTAATTCAACCCGTACCCGAGATCTCAACAAAGTGGTACAATTCTTACAAAATGAGAAAATGGATTAATAATGAAAAATACCACCTTATTAGCACTTGATACTTCAACAGAAGCCTGTTCTGTTGCACTTTGGCATAAAGGCGAAAAAACATATTTAGATGAATTAGCACAACGAACACATACAAAACGTATTCTTCCAATGGTTGATGAGTTGCTCGCTAATTCAGGTATCAATTTGAAGCAAGTAGATGCGTTAGCATTTGGACGCGGTCCTGGTAGTTTTACTGGTGTCCGTGTCGGCGCAGGGATTGCTCAAGGGCTTGCATTTGGTGCTGATTTACCTGTTATTGCTGTATCAAATTTAACAGCAATGGCTCAGGCTGCATTTGAATTACATCAAGCTGAAAATGTGCTAGCTGCCATTGATGCGAGAATGAATGAAGTTTATTTTTCTCAAGTAAAACGAGAAAAAGTACGGTCAGAATTAGGAGAGTTTTTCCAATGGAATCCTGTTATAGAAGAACAAGTTTGCCAACCAGAAAAAGTTCTTGAACAATTTTCAGATTTATCTGCATACCGAGTCGGAACGGGTTGGGCAGCGTATCCTCAATTTAAAGAAAACGGCTTAGAAGGAAGTGATATTATTTTACCTTCTGCACAATATATGCTTGAGCTTGCTTTAACAGATTATGCTCAGAATAAAGTCATATCTGCCTTAGAGATTGAGCCTGTTTATTTGCGTAATGAAGTAACTTGGAAAAAATTACCAGGGCGTGAATAGTTTTTAAAAAGGAGTTGAAGATGAATAAAAAAACGATCTTAGTTTTGACCGCACTTTCGACCACATTAGTGGGATGTGTTAATGCACCGAGAGGACTGGAAAAAGAACAGTTTACTTTAAAATCATTATCTTCAATTCAACAGAGTGATTATAGCTGTCAGTGCAAATCAATTCGTTTAGGCGGAAAAGTATTAACAGCACAAGCCCAGCCAAATAAAACTAAAATTGAAGTATTAAGCTATCCAGTTTACTCAACCTCTGCAAAACCCATGATTGATGAACAACCTAATGGACGTTTTATTACTTATCTTGATGGTTTTGTTGAGCCTGAAAGTTTAAAAGACCAATTTATTACAATTGGCGGCACCTTATTGAAAACAGAACAAGGCAAGGTTGATCAGGCAAGCTACACTTACCCTGTAATTCAAACCAATCACTATCGTGTCTGGAAGCTTTCTCAAAGCTATTATTATCCAGATGATATGTGGGATGATTGGGGCTTTTTTGGTCGACGACCATATTATTGGTATGGCGAGCCTGAAATTCGCTATTATCTCTACTAACTAAATGATAAAATTAAGAAAATTTTCCAAAGAATAAGGATAAAAAATGGAAAAAGTTTGGTTTCAAAATTATCCAGAAGGTTCACCCACCACGCTGGATACCTCAAAATATGATTCGATTCTCGATATTTTAGATAAAGCAATTCGTGAGCATCCAGATCGTCCTGCTTATATCAATATGGGACAAGTGCTAACTTTTCGTAAATTAGAAGAGCGAAGCCGTGCATTTGCTGCATATTTACAAAATGAATTGAAATTAAAACGAGGTGATCGTGTTGCTCTCATGATGCCGAATTTATTGCAATATCCTATTGCGCTGTTCGGTATCTTACGTGCGGGCTTAGTTGTGGTAAACGTGAATCCACTTTATACCCCTCGAGAATTAGAACATCAGTTACAAGATAGCGGTGCAACGGCGATTGTTGTTGTTTCAAACTTCGCCTCAACCTTAGAAAAAATCGTGTTTAACACTAAAGTAAAACACGTGATTTTGACAAGAATGGGCGATCAGCTTTCTTTTGGTAAGCGTAATTTGGTCAATTTTGTAGTCAAATACGTCAAAAAATTAGTACCAAAATATAAATTACCGAATGCTGTGACTTTCCGTGAAGTGCTAAGCATTGGTAAATATCGCCAATATGTTCGTCCACAAGTGGATCGTGAAGATTTAGCTTTTTTACAGTATACAGGCGGTACAACAGGTGTTGCCAAAGGTGCAATGCTGACACATGGCAATATTATTACCAATATTTCCCAAGCGAAGTGGATTGCAGAGCCATTTATTGGCGATCATGCGAAGCAACGCATTGCTGTACTGGCTTTACCGCTTTATCATGTTTTTGCCTTAACGGTAAATTGTTTACTCTTCTTAGAACTTGGCGTTACCGCGCTCTTAATTACGAACCCTCGTGATATTGATGGTTTTGTTAAAGAGCTTAAAAAATACCGCTTTGAAGCGATTACAGGGGTAAATACCTTGTTTAATGCGCTACTTAATAATGAAAATTTCAAAGAAGTGGATTTTTCACGATTAAAACTTTCTGTTGGCGGCGGTATGGCGATCCAACAATCGGTCGCAACGCGTTGGCATGATTTAACCGGCTGTAACATCATCGAAGGTTACGGCATGACAGAATGTTCACCGCTAATTGCCGCTTGTCCGATTAATGTGGTGAAACACAATGGTACAATCGGTGTACCAGTGCCAAATACCGATATTAAAATTATCAAAGATGATGGCTCGGAAGCACAACTTGGTGAAGCTGGAGAGCTTTGGGTTAAAGGTGAACAAGTCATGCGTGGTTATTGGCAACGTCCTGAAGCGACAGCTGAAGTGCTTCAAGATGGCTGGATGGCAACGGGTGATATCGTCATTATGGACGAGAGCTATAGTCTCCGTATTGTTGACCGCAAAAAAGACATGATCTTGGTTTCAGGCTTTAATGTTTATCCGAATGAAATTGAAGATGTGGTGATGCTAAATTATAAAGTCGCTGAAGTGGTTGCTATCGGCATGCCACACGAAGTGTCAGGAGAAACCATTAAAATCTTCGTTGTGAAGAAAGATGATAGCCTCACGCGTGATGAATTACGCCAACATTGCAGACAACATCTGACAGGTTATAAAGTCCCGAAAGATATTGAGTTTCGCGATGAATTACCGAAAAGTAATGTAGGCAAAATTTTACGACGCGTACTGCGTGATGAAGAAATAGCAAAACGCTCACAACATTAATTTAATCAGGGATATGTGTTCATATCCCTGTTTAGTCTTTACCTCTATTTGAAAATACATCCTATTACAATGATAAAAGAATGCCAAAATCAACCGCACTTTACATTAATTCAAAATAATGAAGAACTTGCTCAGGTTTGTCAGTTAGCTCGTCAGCAAAGTGCGGTCGCTTTAGATACTGAATTTATGCGGGTATCGACCTATTATCCTAAATTAGGATTAATTCAACTTTATGATGGTGAACGTGTTTCATTGATCGATCCGTTATCGATTACTGATTTTTCACCTTTTGTGGAATTATTACGCGATCAGCAGGTGACAAAAATTTTGCATGCTTGTAATGAAGATTTATTGGTTTTCTTACAAGAGTTTGATGCACTTCCACAACCTATGATGGATACGCAAATTATGGCACGTTTTCTAGGTTTTACTAATTCAGCGGGCCTGGCCAAATTGGTGTTACATTATTTAGGCATTGAAATGGATAAAGGAGCAACGCGTACAAACTGGCTAAAACGTCCACTTTCACCTGTACAGCTACAATATGCAGCAGGGGATGTGTGGTACTTATTGCCAGTCTATCAAAAAATGCAAATAGAATTAGCGCAATCACCTTGGCTTCAAGCAGTCATTGATGATTGCCAGCTTGCCATCTCGAAAACCACTAAATTAGACGATCGCGATCCAAACAAAGCCTATTTAGAGATTCCGAATGTTTGGAAATTGAATCCGCTCGAATTAGCCCGTTTACAGCTATTGGCCAAATGGCGACAAGAAACCGCAATGGCACGAAACTTAGCCCTTTCTTATGTGGTGAAATCTGACAACCTTTGGAAAGTAGCAAAAAATAACCCTCGCAATACGTCAGAAATGCTAGCGCTTGGATTATCTGAAAATGAAGTGCGTGTACGCGGCAAAAAGATGCTTCAATTGTTAGCACAAAGCCGCCGAATTTCCCCTTATGATTACCCTAAACGCTTAGTGCGTATTGTGGATGATCCTCGTTATAAAAAGGCAATTCGATTGTTACAAGAAAAAGCTTATGAACTGACCCCAAAAGGATTAACTCTCGATATTCTGGCCAGTAAACGGAATTTAGAAGAGCTCATTAAATGGGTCTGGTTAAAAAATGAAGATATGGCAAAACAGCCCGATTTACTTTTAGGGTGGCGAAGAGAGATTGGCTTGAAGCTAGTTGAATACTTAAAATCCGTAGAGTAGTCATTAAAAACAATCCTAAAAATAACCGCACTTTGAGTTATCAAAAGTGCGGTTATTTTATTTAGTGTTTTACAACAAAGACTTTAATTAAGCTTGAGTTGCTTGGATTGCGGTTAATGCGATGGTGTAGATGATATCATCTACTAATGCACCACGAGATAAGTCATTAACCGGTTTACGCATACCTTGAAGCATTGGACCTACAGCGACTAAATCTGCAGAACGTTGTACCGCTTTATAGCCGATGTTACCTGCGTTGATATCAGGGAATACAAACACGTTTGCTTGACCAGCCACTTTAGAGTTTGGTGCTTTAGAAGCGGCCACATCTTTCATTACCGCTGCATCGTATTGTAATGGACCGTCGATTAATAAATCAGGACGTTTTTCTTGTGCAATACGGGTAGCTTCTTTCACTTTCTCTACAGATTGACCTGAACCAGAAGTACCGGTTGAGTAAGAAAGCATTGCGACTTTCGGATTTAAACCAAATGCTTTTGCCGATTCAGCGGATTGAATTGCGATTTCAGCAAGTTGTTCAGCGGTTGGTTCTGGGTTTACTGCACAGTCACCATATACTAATACTTGGTCTGGTAATAACATGAAGAATACAGATGAGATAATTGAGCTACCTGGTGCGGTTTTGATGATTTGCATCGGTGGACGAATGGTATTTGCAGTGGTGTGAACGGCACCAGAGACTAAACCATCTACTTCGCCCGCTTCTAACATCATCGTACCTAATACAACGGTGTCTTCTAATTGTGCGCGAGCTTGTTCTTCAGTTAAGCCTTTAGATTTACGTAATTCAACTAAACGAGCAACGTAGTTTTCGCGTACGTCAGCTGGATTGATGATCGTTACGTCATCACCTAAAGTCACACCTTGTTCTGCCGCAACTTTTTTCACTGATTCAGGATCTGCTAATAATACCGATTTTGCGATACCACGTTCTGCACAGATTGCCGCTGCTTTAACGGTACGAGGTTCATCACCTTCTGGTAATACGATGGTTTTTCCTGCTTTGCGTGCTAAATCAGTTAATTTGAAACGGAATGCTGCTGGAGAAATACGTGCTTCACGAGCAAGTGGTGCAGCGATTGCCGCAGCTAATGCTTGTGCATCTAAGGTTTTAATTTTGCCGGCTTGCGCACTAAATACACCTAAGATGTCAGTGTTATTCACACCGCCAAATTCTGAAGCAACGGCTTCTACTAATGTGCCTTCTTCATTGTTTGCCACTAAGATGATTTGTGCATCTAAGGTTTGCGCAATCGCGAAGTTTAAGCTATTTGCAAAAGGTGCTTGAGCAGAAGGTTGAACACCTTTAACAACCACTAAATTTGCATTTAATGCTTGGAAATCAGCCACGATTTTTTCTAACAACACGTCTTTTTGATTATTTGCGATTAATGCTTGAGCGGCTTTTACATCTTCTACTGCATTGAATACGACAGCGCCTGTTGTTTTAGCTGCGTCTAATGCTGCCGCTAAATTAGTTTCTGCGCTAGTTGGAATAAGAATAACTGCTTTAGTCATTTTGATATACCTTTTAATGAATGAAAAAACCTGCTGATTTCTCAGCAGGTTTGAAGGAAGTTGATTAGCCCGCTAAACGTGCTGTGTCTTGTGCAATTACTAATTCTTCATTGGTTGGAAGAACGATCGCTTTGAATGCAGAGTCATCAGCAGTGATCACGCCTGATTTACCAAAGCGAGCAGCAAGGTTGCGTTCTTTGTCTAATTTGATGCCGAATAATTTTAAGTGGCCTAACGCTAATTCACGAACGTGAGCAGAGTTTTCACCGATACCACCCGTAAATGCGATGGCATCTAAGTGATCATCACCTAAAACGGCCATGTATGCACCGATGTATTTTGCTAAACGGTAGCTGTAAACATCTAATGCACGTTTTGCTTCTGGTTTAGAGGCATCGTCGTAGTTATCTTCTGCATAACGGCAGTCGCTCGTTACTTCAGTTAAACCTAAAAGACCTGATTTTTTCACTAAAGTCTCTTCGATTTGATCCATTGACATGCCTAAGTTTTTGTATAGGTAGAAAACGATCGCAGGGTCGATATCACCACAACGTGTACCCATGACTAAACCTTCTAACGGGGTTAAACCCATAGAGGTATCGATACATTTACCATGACGAACCACAGAAACAGAACCACCGTTACCTAAGTGACAGATGATTGCGTTTACTTGGTCTGCTGGTTTGCCTACGTATTCAGCGACTTCGCGAGAAACGAAGTAGTGGCTGGTACCGTGTGCACCGTAGCGACGTACGCCGTGTTCTTTGTAAAGTGAGTATGGAAGTGCATATAAGTATGCTTCTTCCGGCATAGTTTGGTGGAATGCTGTATCAAATACGACAACGTTCTTATCTTTTAAGTGTGGGAATGTTTTGAATGCTTCACGGATACCGATTAAGTGAGCAGGGTTGTGAAGTGGAGCAAATTGTGCTGCATCTTCAATACCTTTAACCACTTCATCTGTTACAACAACAGATTGGGTGTATTTCTCACCACCATGAACGATACGGTGACCAATCGAGGTGATAGAGTTTTTAAGCTCATCAGTCATAATATTTGACGCGATGAAGTTAAGCGCTTCTGTGTGCGCTGCACCAGCACCTAAATCTGCGCTACCTTTTTCACCGTTAAGTTTCCATTTGATACGAGCTTCAGGAAGATAAAATGCTTCTGCTAAGCCTGATAATTTTTCTTCACCTGTTGCAGGATCAAGGATTGCAAATTTTAATGAAGAACTACCACAGTTAAGGATGAGAACAAGTTTTGACATAGGAACCCTATTTTTGATTGAGGTTAATAAAAATCCGTTCGAAAGAACAGACTACAAATCTTGCATAGAATACACCTTTTGGCGTATAAAATAAATTCACTAGAAGGGAAAAATACGATCTTTTATTAGAAAAGTTGAAAATTTCAACAGTTTCCAGTTAAGGATGACAATTAAACCTAAACTAGAGTATTATAAGTGCGGTTATTTTCTAGGATGTTTTTATGTCATCATTTTTTTCAACCTTAAAACGTGGGCAAATTTATTTGCAAACCTGGCCATTAGAAGCGAAACTCGGCATGATTTTTCCCGAAAATCGCATTATTAAAGCGACAAAATTTGCACAGAAGTTTATGCCTTTTATGGCGGTATTTGCGGTGGTTTGGCAGCAGTTTTATGCCAAGACGGATCTTACTGCATTAGCGATTGCTATTTTGACCGCACTTTGTGCATTAGTGATGCCATTTCAAGGTTTATATTGGTTGGGAAAACGTGCAGAATCACCGTTAGAGCCGCAAAGTTCTCAGTGGTTTTATGAGATTAGTGAACGTTTAAGAAAACAACATGAAAGTTTGCCAACCGTGCAAGATAGACCGACATATCAGCACTTGGCAGAAGTACTGCAAAAGGCACAGCAAAAATTAGACAAGGCATTTTGGCAGGAAATCTAGCAAATTGCTTCAAATTTAATTGACGCAAACGTTTTCCTTTTGTTGTTTTTTATGTAAAATACTGCGGTCGCAATGGCGACCCTTTTTAATTGAGAGACTATTTAATGATTGATTACATTATCATTGGCATCATCGCATTTTCGATTATCGTGAGTTTATTACGTGGGTTTGTGCGAGAGGTGATGTCCCTTGCAAGCTGGGTCGTTGCATTTATTGTCGCTAGCCAATTTTATCCTTATCTCGCCACTTATCTTACTCAAATCGAATCTGACTACGTGCGTAACGGTACGGCAATCGGTATTTTATTTGTTTTAACCTTAATCGTAGGTGGCATTGTTAATTATGTGATTAGCCAATTAGTGGATAAAACAGGACTTACCGGAACAGATCGTGTTCTCGGCGCGGCATTTGGTTTAATTCGTGGTGCATTAATCGTTGCCGCGATTTTATTCTTCTTGGATACCTTCACAAACTTTGAACAAACCGAGTGGTGGAAAGAATCAAAATTAATTCCTCATTTCGGCTTCATTATTGAATGGTTCTTCCAACAACTACAAGCAAGTTCTAGTTTTTTAAACTCAACTTTTAAACAATAAGGTAGTCAATCAGTATGTGTGGAATTGTCGGTATCGTTAGCCAAAATCCGGTTAATGAATCCATTTATGCAGCATTAACGTTATTACAGCATCGAGGTCAAGATGCGGCGGGGATTGTCACGGTCGATGATGAAAACCGCTTTCGTTTGCGTAAGGCTAATGGTCTTGTAAGCGATGTCTTCAGACAAGAACATATGTTACGTTTACAAGGCAATGCTGGCCTCGGACATGTACGTTATCCAACCGCCGGCAGTTCAAGTGTATCTGAAGCGCAGCCTTTCTATGTCAACTCACCTTATGGTTTAAGCCTTGTTCACAATGGCAACTTAACCAATTCAGCCGAATTAAAAGATAAATTATTTAAAGAAGCACGTCGTCACATAAATACTAATTCGGATTCAGAACTTCTTCTCAATATTCTTGCAAATCATTTAGATAGAGTGAATAAATACCATCTCGATCCGCAAGACATTTTTGATGCAATTCGTGCAACACACAAAGATATCCGTGGTGCTTATGCATGCTTAGCCATGATTATTGGACATGGCATGGTGGCATTTCGCGATCCGTTTGGTATTCGTCCACTCGTGTTAGGTAAACGAGAAGAAAACGGCTCTGTAGAATATATGTTTGCCTCTGAAAGTGTGGCATTAGACGTCGCAGGTTTTGAATTAGTACGTGATGTTGCGCCAGGCGAAGCGATTTATGTAACCTTTGATGGCCAGCTTTATGCAGAGCAGTGTGCAGAAAGTGCGGTCTTAAATCCGTGCATTTTTGAATACGTGTATTTTGCTCGTCCTGATTCAACAATAGACGGCGTGTCTGTCTATGCCGCACGTGTTCACATGGGCGAATATTTAGGCAAAAAAATTGCAAAAGAATGGGTTGATGAAGCAGACAATATTGATGTGGTGATTCCAGTACCGGAAACTTCAACAGACATTGCGTTACAGATTGCGAAAATTTTAGGCAAACCTTATCGTCAAGGTTTTGTGAAAAACCGCTATGTTGGCCGTACATTTATTATGCCAGGCCAAGCTCAACGTATTAGTTCAGTTCGTCGTAAGCTCAATACGATTAAAGCTGAATTTAAAGATAAAAATGTATTGTTGGTTGATGATTCCATTGTTCGTGGAACAACATCAGAACAAATTGTATGTATGGCTCGCGCTGCGGGCGCAAAGAAAATTTACTTTGCTTCAGCTGCACCAGAAATTCGTTATCCGAATGTGTATGGCATTGATATGCCAACAAAACAAGAGCTTATAGCCTGCGGTCGTAGTGTCGAAGAAATCGCGAAATTGATCGGAGTGGATAAATTGATCTTCCAAGATCTTGATGCATTGACAGAATCTGTTCGTCAAGAAAACCCAGCGATTCAAGGCTTCGATTGCTCTGTCTTTACTGGCGAATATATCACTGGCGATATCACTCCGGAATACCTTGATAGCATCGCTTCTCAACGTAATGATTCAGCAAAGAAAAAACGGGAAAAAGATGCAAGCAACCTTGAAATTCATAATGAAGGATAAAACAGTCTAAAAGTATAAAGCGCCAAATTCGATGAAGAGTTTGGTGCTTTTTCTTTTTAATTTAAAACGAAGAAAAAAATGACCGCACTTGGTATATTTGAAGTGCGGTCATTTTTTTATGCGTTTTAGTCTTTATAAAGATCGTTATAAAGCGTACTTTCAAATTGCACAAGTGGTGCTCGTTTTGTCTTACTTTCTAAATCACCGGTTGAATAGCCATTGATAAATTGAACGAAAGCCACTTTTTCACCTCGTGCATTGGTCATAAAACCAGCAAGGTTATAGACACCTTTTAATGAGCCAGTTTTAGCGATAACGTTTTTTACTAGTGGTGGATTAATTAAGCTACCACGCCCACTGATTGTGCCGTCCACACCTGCAATTGGAAAGGTTTCCATTAAGTGTAATTTATCTTCGTTTTTGGCAATGTATTCCAAGACGGAAAGCATGGTTTTCGGTGCAACCAAATTATGACGAGAAAGACCCGAACCATCGGCTAAGATGCTGTTACCAAATTTAATGCCTTGTTTTTGCAATACGGATTTCACCGCTAATGTGCCTAATTGGAATGAAGCAGGGCGTTTATAGTAGTTGTAGGCTACGGCTCTAAATAAGGCATCGGCAATTTGGTTATCCGATTTTTTCATCATTTTTTTCAATAGCTCAGGCAACGGTTTAGATAAATGTTGGGCGAGTTTTTGGCCTTGCTGTGGTTTTTGAGGTTGTTTTACCTGGCCGGTAAATTCAATACCAAGGCGTTTTAATTGACGTTGAATAATGGCAGCTGCATAGGCATCAGGATCTTGCACAGCAAAGCTTAGTCCGAATGGTTTAGTTTGGCGTGCAATGCAGCCTTTTACTTGATAGCGATTGTTGTCGTGAACAACGACGTCTAACTGGCAATACCCCGCTTCTTGCTGATCAACAATATGAACTTGCCCGAAAACTTGAATAGGGAATTGAGCGGGAACGTTAATTTTGACGGTTTCACCCACAGGTTGATTAGCATCTAGCTCGGCATAAAAACAGTTATTATCGATATTTGCTGCCGCAGGAGGGGAGTTAAAGCACATAGTAAGATCGTTCCAAATCCAACCTAATCCACGATCATGGCTAGCAAATACAGAAGTATCTAAAATAAGGTCACCATTGATTTTCTGAATGCCTTGATTTTTTAAATTAGCGAGTAGGGTATAAAGTTGGCCACTGGTGAGATCGGGGTCCCCAGTAAATTGCACAACAAGATCACCTTCTAAGGTATTATTCTGAGTTTTTCCGTTACTTAAAAGTGAAGTCTCAAACTGGAAAGCATCACCTAATACTAATTTAGCTGCCACAGCGGTAAAGATCTTTTGCGTACTGGCTGGCAACATAAAGGTTGATCCATTGTAATCGGCAATAATTTGATCTTTATTGAGGTTTTTGGCAATGATGCCAGCCGATGCACCTTCCGGTAAATATTGGGTGATTGAAGTAACATTAACTTCAGCCATAGAAGAAAAAGAAAATCCGAGAGTGATAAATGCCGCTTTAAGTGCGGTCGAAATGGAAGATTTTTTACTCATTTTTGTACTGTTCTAGTTGCTATTTTTCTTAAGACGGATAATAATAAGCCCCGAACTCAATTGAGTAAATCATTTTTTATTTTTCATTGGCTACGGCAAGGTTGCAAGACGTTGTCGTGGTTTTGTTTTTACCAAATTTCAAGGAAAAAGAATGAAACAAATTCCAATGACCGTGCGCGGTGCGGAGTTATTAAGAGAAGAATTAGATTTCTTAAAAAATGAGCGTCGCCCAGAAATTATCAAGGCGATAGCTGAAGCACGTGAGCACGGCGACTTAAAAGAAAATGCAGAATATCACGCCGCGCGTGAGCAACAAGGTTTTTGCGAGGGACGTATTCAAGAGATTGAAGGCAAACTTGCAAATTGTCAGGTTATCGATGTCACTAAATTACCTAATAACGGTAAAGTTATTTTTGGTGCCACAGTTGTATTAGTGAATACCGATACCGATGAAGAAGTGACTTACCAAATCGTAGGTGATGATGAGGCAGATATTAAATCAGGTTTGATTTCTGTGAATTCACCGATTGCCCGTGGTTTGATAGGCAAAGAGTTGGATGATACCGTGAATATCACCACACCAGGTGGAACGGTTGAGTTCGAGATTATTGAAGTTAATTACATCTAAAAAAACATCCCCTCAAATTGAGGGGATAACAATTATTTACGAGACAGCTGTATTTTGCCTTCTTCGCTTGGTCGATAAAGAACCAAAATATGTCCGATAGTTTGAACGTTAGATGATTGTGTTTCACGCACGATCGCATCGATGATAAGTTGTTTGGTTTCACGATCTGCGCCAGCAATTTTCACTTTGATGAGTTCGTGATGATTTAATGCATTATCGATTTCGGCCAATACCCCTTCGGTTAAGCCGTTACCGCCAAGCATGACGACAGGACTAAGGTGATGAGCGAGTCCTTTTAAAAATTGTTTTTGTTTTGTTGATAAAATTGTCATAAGGGATCCTTTAATAAAATGAATATTTGTCATGAAGAGACCGAAAAAAACGGTCAGGAAAAATGTGGTTTTTCAGCACTTTTTGGTAAGTCTAGCCTTGAATTAGGCAGATTGTACCCAAATATAGATGAAACTACTACAAAAAATAGTACAAAAGATAGAGTTTATGGGAAAGAAAAAACGTTCAGCGAGTTCTTCTCGTTGGCTAAACGAACATTTTAAAGATCCGTTTGTTCAGAAAGCACATAAGCAAAAATTACGCTCTCGTGCTTACTTTAAACTAGATGAGATTCAACAAACAGATAAATTGTTCAAGCCAGGAATGACCGTAGTTGATCTCGGTGCTGCTCCAGGTGGTTGGTCACAATATGTCGTGAGCCAAATCGGTGGAAAGGGAAGAGTCATTGCGTGCGATATTTTGGACATGAATCCAATTGTCGGCGTTGATTTTTTACAAGGCGATTTCCGTGATGAAAACGTGCTGAATGCATTATTAGAACGTGTTGGGGAAGCTAAAGTTGATGTGGTGATGTCTGATATGGCACCGAATTTTAGCGGTATGCCATCGGTTGATATTCCGCGAGCAATGTATTTAGTAGAACTGGCTTTAGATATGTGTAAGCAAGTTTTGGCGAAAAAAGGCAGTTTTGTGGTCAAAGTATTCCAGGGAGAAGGCTTCGATGAGTATTTGCGTGAAATTCGTTCACTGTTTAGTGTGGTAAAAGTACGTAAGCCAGAGGCCTCTCGTGGACGTTCTCGCGAAGTTTATATTGTAGCGAGTGGTTATAAAGGCGAATAATTGCTTTGATAGCTTTTCATTGTGTCACGGATGAGATAGTATCTCGTTTTATTTTAATTAACTTAAGAAAGGCAGGTTAAACCTTGAACGATATGGTCAAAAATCTAGTTCTATGGGTTGTGGTTGCAGTTGTCATGATGACGGCTTACCAAAGTTTTAACTCTAATGGCGTGAGTGACTCAACAGATTACACAACCTTTGTGTATGACGTGAGTAATAGTCAAGTGAAAGAAGCGCGTTTTGATGCGAATGAAATCACCGTGACTAAAAATGACGGTTCTAAATATATGACCGTGATGCCACCGTTGGAAGATAAAAAACTCTTAGACGACTTATTAAATAAAAAAGTCAAAATCGAAGGTACGCCTTTTGAAAAACGTAGTTTACTATCACAAATTTTGATTTCGTGGTTCCCGATGCTATTCCTTGTTGGAGTATGGATTTTCTTCATGCGCCAAATGCAAGGTGGTGGTGGCAAAGCCATGAGCTTTGGTAAAAGCCGCGCTAAAATGCTGAACCAAGACCAAATCAAAGTCACTTTTGCAGATGTCGCAGGTTGCGATGAAGCAAAAGAAGAAGTCGGTGAAGTAGTTGATTTCTTGCGTGAACCGAAAAAATTCCAAAACCTTGGCGGTAAAATTCCAAAAGGTATTTTGATGGTTGGCCCTCCTGGTACAGGTAAAACCTTATTAGCTAAGGCTATTGCGGGTGAAGCAAAAGTACCTTTCTTTACCATTTCAGGTTCTGACTTTGTGGAGATGTTTGTGGGTGTTGGTGCTTCTCGTGTACGTGATATGTTCGAGCAAGCGAAGAAAAATGCACCATGCTTAATCTTTATTGATGAAATCGATGCGGTAGGTCGCCAACGTGGCGCTGGTTTAGGTGGTGGACACGATGAGCGTGAACAAACCCTTAACCAAATGTTAGTTGAAATGGATGGTTTCGGTGGTAACGAAGGCGTAATTGTTATTGCAGCAACGAACCGTCCAGATGTACTTGACCCAGCATTAACTCGTCCAGGTCGTTTTGACCGTCAAGTTGTTGTGGGTTTACCTGATGTGAAAGGTCGTGAGCAAATTTTAAAAGTACACATGCGTAAAGTCCCTGTGGCTGATGATGTAGATGCGATGACACTTGCTCGTGGTACACCAGGTTATTCAGGTGCAGATTTAGCGAACTTGGTTAATGAAGCGGCATTATTTGCTGCTCGTAGCAATAAACGCACTGTATCGATGCTTGAGTTTGAAAAAGCAAAAGATAAGATCAACATGGGCCCTGAACGTCGTACTATGATCATGACGGATAAACAAAAAGAATCAACAGCGTACCATGAAGCGGGTCACGCCATTGTTGGTTACTTAGTGCCTGAGCATGATCCTGTACATAAAGTCACGATTATTCCTCGTGGTCGTGCATTAGGTGTGACTTTCTTCTTGCCTGAAGGCGATCAAATTAGTATCAGCCAAAAACAATTAGAAAGTAAACTTTCAACACTTTATGCAGGACGTTTAGCAGAAGATTTGATTTACGGTGAGGAAAATATTTCTACCGGTGCGTCTAATGATATTAAAGTGGCAACCAATATTGCACGTAATATGGTCACTCAATGGGGCTTCTCAGATAAACTTGGTCCGATTCTTTATACCGAAGATGAAGGCGAAGTATTCTTAGGTCGCTCAATGGCGAAAGCAAAACATATGTCAGATGAAACGGCGCATGCGATTGATGAAGAAGTGCGTGCGATTGTAAATCGTAACTATGCGAGAGCAAGACAGATTTTGATCGACAATATGGATATTCTTCACGCCATGAAAGATGCGTTAGTGAAATATGAAACCATTGAAGAAGAACAAATCAAACAGCTAATGAATCGTGAACCTGTTACACCACCATCTGGTTGGGAAGATAACAAAGACACGAGCCCGAAAGCTAAGCCGCAAGAAGAAACTACTGAAAGTGCGGTTAATCATTCAGAAGATCCTGAAGCATAAAATTAAAGCCTTCCCAATTTGGAAGGCTTTTTATTTATTATTTCATTCTTTTCATTACTATATTCCGTTATAATCTAACCTTTCAAATTTGATTTAAAAATTGACCGCACTTTATGAAACTTTATGCTAATAACAAATGTCTAGATTTATCATTCCCTCAAATTATGGGAATTTTGAATTTCACGCCCGATTCATTTTCAGATAGCGGACAGTTTTTTAGTCTAGATAAAGCATTATTTCAAGTTGAAAAAATGCTGAAAGAAGGTGCAACAATTATTGATATTGGCGGGGAATCAACTCGACCAATGGCAGAAGAAGTGCCTGAAACTGAAGAGTTGCAACGAGTGATACCTCTTGTTGAAGCCGTGCAAAAACGTTTTGATTGTTGGATCTCAGTGGATACCTCTAAAGCAATTGTGATGCAAGAAGCAGCTAAGGTCGGCATGGATTTAATCAATGATATTCGAGCTTTACGTGAACCTGGTGCACTCGAAATAGCAGGACAGTTGAATTTACCAACTTGTATCATGCACATGCAAGGACAACCGCGCACAATGCAGACTAATCCGCATTATGATGATGTAGTCCAAGATGTTTATCAGTTTTTAGAAGCTCGGACTCAAGCTTGTTTAGATGCGGGAATCGCTAAAGAAAATATCATTTGGGATATGGGGTTTGGTTTTGGTAAGACCGTGCAGCATAACTATAAACTTTTACAGCAATTAGCGCACTTTTGTGAAAGTGGTTATCCCATTTTAGCAGGTCTTTCACGTAAATCGATGATTGGTGCCGTATTAGATAAACCCGTAACTGAACGTGTTGTGGGAAGTGTAGCTGGCGCATTAATTGCTGCACAAAATGGTGCGACAATTTTACGCGTACATGATGTGGCTGCAACGGCAGATGCTTTGAAAGTATGGCAAGCAACGCAACAGGCGTAAGAAAGTAACAGATTTTATATGTTGTAGAGTAAATGATTTCTGCAACATCAATTATTCAATTTATTAAGGAATAAATATGGCAAATCGTAAATATTTTGGTACAGATGGCGTACGCGGTAAAGTGGGTACTTATCCAATCACGCCTGATTTCGCATTGAAATTAGGTTGGGCTGCGGGTAAGGTTTTAGCTTCACAAGGTTCTCGCACAGTATTAATCGGAAAAGATACTCGTATTTCAGGTTATATGTTGGAATCTGCTCTTGAAGCAGGTTTAGCTGCAGCTGGCTTAACTGCTGCATTTACCGGCCCAATGCCAACCCCTGCCGTGGCTTATTTAACTCGTACTTTCCGTTTAGAAGCGGGAATTGTGATTTCTGCATCGCATAATCCTTACTATGATAATGGAATTAAATTCTTCTCTGCGGAAGGAACAAAATTACCGGACCATATTGAAGAGGCTATTGAAGCCATGCTCGATCAGCCAATGGATTGCGTTGAATCAGCTGAATTAGGTAAAGCTCGTCGTATTAACGATGCGGCAGGTCGTTATATTGAATTTTGTAAGAGTACATTTCCAGCTCATCTTGGCTTAGATGGTTATAAAATCGTAGTGGACTGTGCAAATGGTGCGACTTACCATATAGCACCAAATGTATTACGTGAATTAGGCGCTGAAGTGATTGAAATTGGTGCGACTCCAAATGGGATTAACATCAATGAGAAATGTGGCGCAACCGATGTAAAAGCATTACAAGAAAAAGTGCTTGAAACTAAAGCGGATGTTGGTCTTGCTTATGATGGTGATGGCGACCGTATTATGATGGTAGATCACTTAGGTAATAAAGTGGATGGTGACCAAATCCTTTTCATTATTGCTCGTGAAGCATTACGTTCAGGTCAATTAAAAGGTGGCGTAGTAGGCACATTAATGAGTAATATGAGCCTAGAAATTGCTTTAAAAATGTTAGGCGTGCCTTTCATTCGTGCTAATGTTGGTGACCGTTATGTATTAGAAAAAATGGTAGAGCATGGCTGGACGTTAGGTGGAGAAAACTCAGGCCATATCATTATTGCTGATAAAAATACGACAGGTGATGGTATTATTGCATCACTAGCTGTATTAAGCGCAATGGTTCAACATCGTTTATCATTAAACGAGCTTGCAAGTGCGGTGAAATTGTTCCCTCAAGTGCTGATTAATGTTCGTTTTGCGGGCGGTGCAAATCCATTAGAAAGCGAAGCTGTAAAAGCGGTAGCTGCTGATGTGGAAAAACGCTTAGAAGGTAAAGGTCGAATTTTACTGCGTAAGTCAGGTACAGAGCCACTTATTCGCGTAATGGTGGAATGTGAAGACGGCGTACTTGCAAAACAATGTGCAGAAGAAATTGCAGAAGCAGTTAAAGCGAATTAATGAAGTGGGGGCTTGCCCCCATTTTTGATCATAAAATTTATCTTTTATTATTTTTAGGAAAGCAAAGAGATGAAAGTTTTTATTATGCGACATGGGGAAGCTGAAGTATTGGCTTCATCAGATGAGACTCGGCGTTTAACCGACTATGGACGCAAACAATCAATATCACAAGGTCAATGGCTTAAAACCCATCTAAATTCAACCGCACTTTCAGTTCAGAAAGTGATTGTCAGTCCTTATATACGAGCGCAAGAAACGTTTGAGCTCGTTAATGCAGCATTAGACAATATTCTTAATGATGTTGAAACCTGGAGTGGGATTACACCTTACGGGAATGCGACGCTGGTAGCAGATTATTTATCTGTTTTGCAGGAACAAGGGGTTGAAAGTGTTTTGCTTGTTTCTCATTTACCTTTAGTGGGCAGTATTGTTTCAGAGCTTTATGGCAAGCGAAATCCAATCAGTTTTTACCCTTCAACGATTGTTCAGATTGACTGGAATGGTGAAAAAGGCACCATTGAAGCTTTCCATTATCCAAAATAGAATGGCTAAAATACGAAAAACAAAGTTTATATGATTTACTTTTTAAAAGCAGTCAAAAATAAGCAACACCTAAAATGTGTATTTTTAGGTGTTTTTTTAAAATTTTTTTGATAGACTGAAAATGAGCTATAAATGAATAGCTTAAATTAAGCCATCACAATGACACAGGGAGAGTAGCTATGAACAATAAAATCGAAGATAAAGCAACTGAAGTAAAAGATACGACAGTGAATGCTGCAACACAAGTTAAAGATGCATTAGTTGCAGCGGCTAACTATATTAAAGATGCTGTGACACATAAAGCGTCTGAGGCAAAAGAAGTGGTTGAAGACAAAGCTACTGAGGTGAAAGATGTAACTGAAGATAAAGTATCTGAAGTAAGAAAAGCAGTTTCTGAAGCAAAAGAAGCAATCGATGATAAAGCTACTGAAATGAAAAAAGCAATCGATGAAAAATTTTCTGAAGTAAAAAGAGCCGTCGAAGATAAAGCATTAGAAGTGAAAAAAGCAGTTTCAGAAGCAACAGATGAAGCGGCAGATAAGGCAGCAGAGCTAAAAGATGCAGCTGAAGACAAAGTTGCTGAAGTGAAAGATGCAGCTGAAGATAAAGCTGTAGAAGCAAAAGAAACGGCTTCAGAAGCAAAAGATACAGTTGTAGATAAAGTAGTTAAATTCAAAGATGCAGTTGTAGATAAAGTTGCAGAAGTAAAAAATGCAGTTTTTGAAGCAAAAGATGAAGCAGCAGATAAAGCAGCTGAGTTAAGAGATGAAGCTGAAGATAAAGCTGCTGAAGTGAAAGATGCGGCTGAAGATAAAGCAAAAGAAGTAAAAAAAGCAGTTTCAGAAGCAAAAGATGAAGCAGCAGATAAAGCAGCTGAGCTAAAAGATGCAGCTGAAGATAAAGCTGTAGAAGCAAAAGATACGGTCTTAGGCAAAGTAGCTAAATTAAAAGA
>NZ_JASOPB010000129.1:0-258 GCF_030218125.1 Haemophilus sp. UMB1048 | reverse complement strand
CAAGCGTCATCAGCGTCAGTGGCAAACGGGCAGAAGCCGTAGGCTGACGGGGAGGAAAAGGTGTAAAAGCCATAATAGAGTCCTGAGTTGCTTAACGGCGTATTAATAACTAATGGTAAAAGAGCTATGAGGCAATGCAAGTGCTTTCACTACGCGATCTGTGCCTTCTGCGAGGCGACTTCCAAAAAAATGAAGCCCTTGAATTGTTGTGAATTAATTTCGCGATCGCGATTGTGTTTACTGATATTCCCGTAAAAG
>NZ_JASOPB010000128.1:0-259 GCF_030218125.1 Haemophilus sp. UMB1048 | reverse complement strand
GACCGCTATATGGCCTTTCGGATACAATTTTAGAGAATATTACTTTTGGTGAAGGAGAATCACCATTAAAAGAAACGCAAAGTTTAGAAATAAAATCTACTATTTTTAAATATAAATATCCTTTATGGTATTCGAATAATATTAAAGTTGCTGACAGTACCTTTGAAACAATGTCGCGAAGCGGTATTTGGTATACTAATAATATTTCAATTAAAAATTCAGATTTACAAGCTCCTAAGTTATTTAGACGGTGTAAGCA
>NZ_JASOPB010000127.1:0-259 GCF_030218125.1 Haemophilus sp. UMB1048 | reverse complement strand
ACTATTACCTTCCATGGAGCACAAACAGCTATTTATGTATGGATTAACGGAAAGTTTGTTGGATATAGTGAAGACTCTTTTACGCCGAGTGAATTTGATATTACTCAATTTTTAAAAGATTCTGAAAATAGTATTGTTGTAGCGTGCTACGAATTTTCTAGCGCATCATGGCTAGAGGATCAAGATTATTGGAGACTACACGGAATTTTCCGTTCCGTTGAACTGTGTGCACATCCTTCCACCCATGTATCAAATCTTC
>NZ_JASOPB010000126.1:0-259 GCF_030218125.1 Haemophilus sp. UMB1048 | reverse complement strand
ATATTAAATCTTAGGAATCGTCAGATGGAACGGGTCCCACATCAAATCATCCAAGAAAATAATTTGCTGGTTGAGGGGGTGACCTCCCGGTTTGAAAAAATTTCTTTCAAAGACGACTGGCAATGTTATAGTCGAGTTGATCAAGATATTTTAGATTCAGCGATTGACTATAATCAACATGTGAATAATCTGGTATATTTAGAGTGGGTCTGGGAACGACTGCCAGAATTTATCTTAAAGCACTACACTTTACAATCAT
>NZ_JASOPB010000125.1:0-260 GCF_030218125.1 Haemophilus sp. UMB1048 | reverse complement strand
ACGACTTTAACGAAACCTCAGATTAAGCAGTTGCGCGGTATGGCGCATCAGCTCAGCCCGCTCTTACTGATTGGGAAGAACAATATTACTGATACTGTGTTATCGCAGACAGAGCAGTTGCTCGATGACCATGAACTGATTAAAGGGCAGCTGCAAGAAGGCTCCATGCTTACCGCAAAAGAAGCTGCAGCTGAGTTGGCGGAAAATACTGGCGCTGCCGTAGTGCAGACTATTGGTCACCGTTTTGTACTGTACCGCAC
>NZ_JASOPB010000124.1:0-260 GCF_030218125.1 Haemophilus sp. UMB1048 | reverse complement strand
CCGACCGCAAGCGATATACTGCACGACCACAACACACCGCAAAAAAACACCAGGGAGCATCACGAACATGCGCATCAGCAACATCGAATGGCTGAAGAAACGGATCGGATTCATCAGGAAGCTCGGAGAACAGACCGCACGACAGAGACAGATTATTGACCTGATCGACAACGAAGCCGGACTCACAGAACAGGAACGCAAACTCCTCCACGTACTGGCAACAGCGGAAAAAAACGACTTACAGGCACAGGAGAGCGAAC
>NZ_JASOPB010000123.1:0-261 GCF_030218125.1 Haemophilus sp. UMB1048 | reverse complement strand
ATGGCGAGATTAAGCGCCGTGATAAAACTGCCGACGTCCGCTTTTCCCTGACCGGCTAATTCCAGCGCGGTACCGTGTTCAACGGAGGTACGAATAAAAGGTAAACCGAGCGTAATATTCACGCCACGGCCAAAGCCCTGGTATTTTAGCACGGGAAGACCCTGATCGTGGTACATCGCCAGCACGGCGTCGGCGTTATCGAGATATTTCGGCTGAAACAGGGTATCGGCAGGCAGCGGCCCGTTGAGTTTCATCCCCTGC
>NZ_JASOPB010000122.1:0-261 GCF_030218125.1 Haemophilus sp. UMB1048 | reverse complement strand
CAGCGGACCTGCCGCTCCCGCAGTTCATCATCCAGCGTCAGTAACGCGACTTCCCCTCTCTCGCCAAGAACCCCGCCCTGCCACAGCAGCCGTTGCGCCTGCTACCGCGCCCACGGCGATTCACTCTTCCAGGCCAGCAAATGCAGCAGCGACTGTTGTAAGCAAACGCTGTGCGAATGATTGTCCCGCAACAATCGTCGATACACCGGCAGCGAGATACTGCGTACGCTGTAGAAACCACTGCGTGATTCACTATCAGCC
>NZ_JASOPB010000121.1:0-261 GCF_030218125.1 Haemophilus sp. UMB1048 | reverse complement strand
ACCGAAATGTTTGGTGCCAGTTATCGCTACAGTGGTGCTGGAGTCGGTTATCAGGTTGCCAGTGTGGTTGGCGGTGGATTTACACCTTTTATTGCCGCTGCACTCATCACTTACTTTGCCGGGAACTGGCATAGCGTCGCCATTTATTTGCTGGCTGGATGTCTGATTTCCGCAATGACCGCTTTGTTGATGAAAGACAATCAACGCGCTTGATAGTCTGGCGAAGATCATCCGATCTTCGCCTTACACTTTTGTTTCACA
>NZ_JASOPB010000120.1:0-261 GCF_030218125.1 Haemophilus sp. UMB1048 | reverse complement strand
CATCTTGCGTAAGAGTTCCCAAAACGAGGGAAACGACTGGAGAATACAGCATACCTGCGCCTCCGTAGTACAAGCAGGCAGAAGCAGTCAGAGCCAAAGGTCCCATCGCCAAAACAAAAGCGCCGATAATAAAGCCTGAAGCCATCAAAATGCATGCAGTAATCATCGTGGCATGACGTCCAATTTTTCCAACAATCCAGCCGGAACTTGTGCCCACAATTGCAGCAACAATAAATGCCCACACAATGTAATGAGAGGCTG
>NZ_JASOPB010000011.1:0-28141 GCF_030218125.1 Haemophilus sp. UMB1048 | reverse complement strand
GTAATAGTGATTGTATGGGTACCGTCTTTATTATTTACAACTTCACCAGTGATGCTGCCGCCTTTTTCACCTTTTTCACCGGTATCACCTTTAGGACCAGCAGGACCAGTATCGCCTTTTTCGCCTTTAGCACCTGTAGCACCAGTTGCGCCTGTAGCACCGTCTTTACCATTCTTACCATCTTTTACGATAGTAGTAGTAACTGTACCGGTCTCAAGATCAGTAATAGTGATTGTATGGGTACCGTCTTTATTATTTACAACTTCACCAGTGATGCTGCCGCCTTTTTCACCTTTTTCGCCGGTATCACCTTTAGGACCAACAGGACCGGTATCACCTTTAGGGCCAGCTGCACCAGTGTCACCTTTAGCGCCATCTTTAATAAGTGTAGTGGTTGATGAACCGTCTGGATTCACGATTGTAAGCGTATGGGTACCATTATTATTATTGGTTACCGTTGCTGTAGGGCTCTTACCGTCCTTACCATCTTTAACGTTAGGCACATTAATTTGAACTGTACCATTCTCATTATATTTAACTACAGTATTGGTACCATTCACAATATTTGCGTGGTACTGAACAACCGTTTTAGAGATAGTACCAGAACTCGTCTCTCCAGGGGTGTTAACTACTGTCGCAATTGTGCCGTTACCATTTTGGAATTCAACAATTTCTTTGTTATAAACAGGTGTAGATGCGTAAGTGCTTCGACCAGCAGTAGTTTGGTTACCACTCACAACCCAGTGATGTTTCGATACAGCATCAGCCACTGCATATAATTGTGAACCATTGATTGCATCTGTTGAAGTTGAAGAAATACGACCTGCCGCAACGTTAGTAATTTGACGCTCTTTGCCTGGCGCACCAACACTTACTACGCCTACTACTTGCCCTGGTTTAGCACCTGCAAAATTATAAGTATTTCCAGCAATAGTATGACTTGGATATAGATTTACTCTGTCAGTAACAGAATCAGAACCTAAAGCAACAGAATCTTTATGTTTTGCGTTTGCATTTTTACCAATTGCAGTTGCATTTAATGCTGTAGCATTTGCTTCTGTACCTACTGCAACAGCATCTTTTGCCGTAGCTTTCGCTGAGCTACCTTGTGCTAAAGATTGTTCACCTGAAGCTTCTGCACTACGACCAATTGCGATAGATTGAACACCTGAAGCGTTTGCATTTACAGAAGCTGCGAAGCTATAGTTAGCTGACGCTTTCGCACCAGAACCCAAAGCAGTTGAAGATTCACCGCTTGCGTTTGAATCACGACCAAATGCTGCCGCCGCTTTATTAGTTGCATTTGCTAGGCTACCAACCGCTACTGCACCATTTTGTGTTGCATGCGCTGCTTGACCTAATGCAGTAGTTGCAACACCAGTTGCCACTGAGTTTGCACCGATAGAGATCGCTGTACCTGCATTTTGAGCAGTAGAAGAACCAGCTGGGGTATCTGTACCATTTGCCGCTGCATTTGTACCAATTGCAATATCTGAGGTATGCGCTGAAGAGGCATTATTACCCTGAGCAATAGAGTTATCACCTACAGCTTTAGAAATAAAACCTACAGCAAGAGATTGGTTACCAGTTGCTGCTGTGCCTGCACCTACTGAAACTGCTCTTGTACCAGAACCAGTCGCACGCAAACCAACAGCAACAGCATTCTCAGCAGTTGCAGCAGCATTTTTACCCACAGCTACGACATTGTTGTGAGATGCAACAGATTGATAACCTACCGCAACAGCAGAAGAACCAGAAGAGTTAGCTTCTTTACCTACTGCAACAGTTGCTTCACCAGATGCTTTTGATTGAGAACCAAAAGCAAGAGACTCACCACCTGTAGCTTTTGCTTGCTTACCAATGGCTACATCCATATCTTTGCTAGATGTTGCTTCTCTACCGATCGCAACAGAGTCAATAGATTGATTAGTTGCATCAAAACCAATTGCAATACCATTTTCTTTAGTTGCACTTGCATTTTTACCAATAGCTACTGCTTTATCGCCAGTACCAGTTGCACTAGTACCAATTGCAATTGCGTCATGAGAGACTACATTGTTACCTTCATTTCTATAGGTATTTGCACCAGTACCAATATTAATATTGCTTATACCTTGACCTGTACCCGCCACATTATTCGGATTAGCTGAACTAATCGTGATTGTACTTGCATCAGTATTTATCACTGCTTGAGCTGTACCTACCACGCCCATCACTGCACCAGCAAGTGCGGTCAATTTAACGATCTTTTTAGACTTGGTTTTACCCTTAGCATGCCCAAGTTCAGAAACCGCTGTCCACGTTTGTGTTGCATGATTCCAAATAACTTTAAACACTTTGTTCATGAGTTTTATTCCTTTTTATTAGGATTGTTGAGAAGCTGTTGCGCGGACAACAGCACCAAAAAATTCCGCATCAAAAAGGCGGCGACAACAATTTTGGACAATAGTTTCCCTTTCCCTTCTGGTCAGAATAGCTTATTCTAAGCCAACTCTGTATAAAAAGAAAGCATCAAAAAAAAGATTTATTAAAAATTACAAGCAATTAAGGTAAATTTTGAGTTATGTAAATATATGTAAAGATTTTTGAAAATTTTTACGAGAAACTTAAAGAAGTGTAAATTTTTGTATGAAAAATAATCTATTTTAGAGGGAGGGAGCGTAAGATTCCCCCTTATTTCTACTTCGTCAAATCATAGCTCCAATCGAGCAATTTAAAAATTTCTTCGCTTTCTACACCATGATCTAACAAAATTGTCAGCCAGTGAGTTTTGTTCATGTGATAGGCAGGCAAAAAAGGCAGAGATTGTCGCAAAATACTTACCATATCAGGCGGGCATTTAAGATTGATAAAATCCGTTTCTCCTTCTTCTTTTAAACCCAGTTTCGCTTTAGCAATTTTGCCGATAAGGGCATACCATTTTCCTTTTGCATTGCTGTGGCGCAAGATCGCATAGTCCGGAAATTTTGCCCAAAGGTATTCGGGCTGCGTGGCATATTGATTCGCCACGTAATCCATTATCTGTTTTGCTTGGCGCATAGTTTGTTCCTTTTATATTGCAAAGTGCGGTCAAAATTTAAAGAAATTAAAAAAACACCTAAAAATCTGACCGCACTTTTGTCTTTCTTTACTTTAATCACAGTAGTAAGATAATAAATGAAAACTATTATCAAAATACAAGTATTAGACTTGTTTCATTATAAGGAGATAACCATGACAATGAATAGACGTGATTTTTTAAGAATGAGTGCAGCACTTACAGCAGCGGGCATGTCGCCTTCTCTCTTTGCGGCAACAAAAGAACAATTTACCATTTATGGCGCACCAGCGATGCCAAGTGTGACCATTGCAGTGGCGGCAGCACAAGGTAAATTAGCCAAACAAGCGGATGTCGCATTAGAGATTTGGCGTTCGCCTGATCAGTTGCGCGCAGGCGTGGCAAGTGGACAATTTAAAGTCATGATGAGCCCAAGTAATGTGGGCGTGAATTTACGTAATCAAGGGCAACAAGTTGGCATGGTGAATATTCTCACCAATGGGATTACGCAGTTGATGTGTAAAGGTAGTGCCATTACTTCACCGCAAGAATTGGTGGGTAAAAAAATCCTTGTGCCATTTAAAAACGATATGCCAGACATCGTATTGCAAGCTTTACTGAAAAAACTGAATATTGATATTAATAAAGTAGATATCACCTATGCGGCCACACCAACTGAAGCAATTGGTTTGTTCTTGCTTAAAGATTTCCATGCGGCCATCTTGCCGGAACCGATGGCGAGTGCCGTTGTGCTGAAAGCTAAAATTGTTGGTACGGAGATTGTACGCGGCTTTGATTTAGTGAAAGAATGGGGACAAGCGTTTAATACCAAACCGCTTATTCCAATGGCGGGCATTATTGCTAACGAAGAATACTTCCACGCACACAAGGCTGAGTTTGATCTCCTTCACCAAGATTTAAGTGATGCATTAAACTGGATTATGGCTAACCGCAAAAGTGCGGCTGAAATTGGTGCTAATTATCTGCCAGCGCCAGAAGCCGCTATTGAAATGGGCTTAGACGGTGCGCGCTTAACGGTAACCAAAGCCAGTGAACTGAAAAATGAAATCATGCAATTCTATGAAACCTTAATGGAGTTCAATCCAAAACTCTTAGGTGGTAAATTACCAGATGATAAATTCTTCTTGGCTTAATTTGAAACTGAATCACATAACATGATTAAAACTGACAAAATCCGTAAACCACAACCTGTCCTGTTTTACATCATCGACTACCTCTGGAGCGGCTTTACCGGCTTGAGTGTGGCGATGATGGTAGTTGCCTTGTGGGCTTGGGGCAGTGCGGTATTTGGTGAATTTATGCTGCCTGCTCCCGCGGATGTTTTTCAAAAAGCCCTTGATTTGCTCGAGCATTTCCAACAAAACGAAATCGGTATTTCGTTATGGCGGTCTGTGGTGGGCATTACCATTGCATTAGTCGCAGGCTTAGCGGTAGGGCTGATTGCGGGCAGCTTTAAAACCGCTATGGCATTGCTTAAACCCGTCATTACGATTTTATTAGCCATGCCGCCAATTATTTGGGTCGTGATGGCATTATTTTGGTTTGGCTTTGGCAACCCAAGTGTGCTATTTACCATTATCGTATTAGTCGCCCCGCTGACCTTTGCCAGTGCCGCTATGGGCATGGCAAGTGTAAACAAACAACATGAAGAATTGTTTGATGCGTACAAACTCGGATTGTGGAAAAAAATCCGCTATTTATATGTTCCCCATCTCACTGGCTATGTGATTTCCAGCATTGGCGTCGCGGTTGCGATGGGCGTAAAAGTGGTAATTATGGCAGAGCTTTTGGGTGCCAATGAGGGTGTGGGAGCACAGATTGCCGATGCCAGAGCCATGTTAGATACGTCAACGGTTATGGCTTATGTGCTGTTAGTGATTGTGTTTGTTTCACTCTTTGAATATTTGATTACCAAACCATTGGAAATCCTGTTTATGCCGTGGAGAAGATAATGCTGAGTTTAAAGAATGTGCGTTTTGAAATTCTCCGCGATCCCATCGTGCGCGATTTCAGTATGGATTTACAACCTGGCGAAGTGAAAACCTTATTCGGCCCTAGTGGCTGTGGCAAAACTACGGTACTGCGTTTGATTTCAGGTTTAGAAACGCCAAAATCGGGTGAAATCAATAATACATTCCGTAAAACAGGCTTTCTGTTTCAAGAAAATCGTCTATTAGAAAATCTCACTGCCATGCAGAATATCGCCATTTTTATGGATAATCCGAATGAACATGAAATCATTGCGCTGGCAGAAAAGATCGGGCTTTCTTCGGGTGATTTGAATAAATACCCGACCGAATTATCGGGCGGTATGGCAAAACGCGTGGCATTTTTGCGTCTATTACTATGCGGCTGTGATTTAGCCTTATTGGACGAACCTTTTGTCGGTTTGGATCGCGATTTACGTGATATTTTAGCCGCTATGTTAGTGGAAAAAATTGAGCAACAAGGCATGGCCTGTATTTTAGTGACGCACGATCGTTTTGAAGCGGCTCGATTAAGCCGAGAGATTATGCAACTTTCACCAAAAGGGATGGATGTGCAAAATGTGATTACCTTGCCTACGCCATTATCCGAACGCAATTCAGCCTTTGAAGAAACCGTAGTCGCACGCGAGTTTCAAGGAATCCATTACTATGAATAATTTCTTTACTCATCCGATGCGACCCTTCTTTGTTGGTGCAGCCATTCTTGCGATTGTTGGTGCCTTGAGCTTTTTCATCAGCCCCGATGATCTCATCCTACACCGCAAAATATTCTTAGAATTTATGCTACCAGCCGCATACGGCGGCTTTCTGACAGCCTCCATGCTCGAATGGACAAATTACAAAGGCAATTTAAAACCTATTGCGACGATTTTAGCAGTGCTCTTGCTTGCAGGATTGGTGTTATTGCCATTTTCCCCGCAAACCGCCTCGTTTTTAGTGGCTGCTTATTGGCTCGCGTTGTTACTCTTTTGTGCTTGGCTGTTTTGGTTGGATCGCAATACCGACAATTTTACTTTACTGATGTTACTTGCAGCATTTATGGTTTGTCAGACTGCTTACGCCATGACTGATAGTCTGAAATTATTGCGGGCACAGGTGCATTTGAATATGGCGGCTGTGATGTTTGTATCAATTCGAGTTAGCATTCTATTAGGCGCAGAGGCACTGAAAGAAAGTACATTGAAAGATCCTGTATTTATCCCGAATGTCGTGTATAAAAATATCGCAATTACATTTTTATTACTTCATACCGCAGCAGAGCTTTGGTTGCCTGCGCAAACAGCCGCTTTTACAGCCTTTGCCGTTGGATTTATTTTGCTTGCCAAGTTACGCGAATTACATCATCACGAACTGCTACGTAAACATTACGTACGCACTTATTATTTCCTTCAACTGTTCGCCGCGATTGGCTATTTGTGGATTGGCATAAATAAATTAATTGATGAACCTACTGCCGATCCGTTACACATGGTGACACTCGGTGGCATTCTCGGCAGTATGATGATGATTTGGCTCACCGCGGGATTATGGCATAGCGGCTTTACGAAACTGGATTATCCAAAACTCTGTCGCCTTGCCGTGCTTTGTCTTTTCACCGCAGCGCTTTCACGAGCTTGTTTAATGTATGTGGACGAGCTGTTTTTTATCACGATTCCGGCTATTTTAATTGCCATTGTGTTTGTGCTGTATCTCGCAACCTTTGTCCCGATATTCCGAAACAATGCCTTTACTGATGATCCAGAGTAATGACCAATCCGCACATCAATGTGCGGATTTTTGATATTTTTTAGACCGCACTTAATAGGCTTTTAATTGGGCCATTGCTTTACAATCCGCAGCTTGATGATCATCTTCGGTAATTAAACTTTGTAGGAAATGTTTAATTTCAGTCAGTTCGGCAATTTTTTCTTCGACTGAAACTAAATGTTTTGCCAACATACTATCCACTTCACAATGTTGAGATTGCTGTGTTTTCATCTCATTAAAAAATTTAATTTCGGCCAAGCTAAAATCTAACGCTCGGCAGGTTTTAATAAATTTTAATTGCTTCAAACTGGCTTCATCATAATCTCGATAACCATTTGCCAGCCGTTTAGGCTCCGGCATTAAACCCATTTTTTCATAATAACGAATGGTTTCTAAATGAATACCGCTTTGTTTGCTGAGTTCGTTAATTTTCATTTTTCTAAAACCAAGTCTTGACCTTGTAGTTGCTACGGACTTTATACTTTATCCCAAGTTAATCAATCACACAATAAGGAACAATATGTCTCACCATCATTCTCATGAACACCACGAGCACGCTCATGAGCATCACGACCATATTCCACAAAATAAAAAAATTTTGGCATTCAGTTTTATCGTCATTACAGGCTTTATGATCATTGAATTTCTTGGGGGGTATTGGTTTAACAGTTTGGCATTAATGGCTGATGCCGGGCATATGGCAAATGATAGCCTGTCATTATTTTTAGCGCTGTTGGCACTTTTCTTATCCACTCAAAAACAACGCTATATCGCCATACTCAATAGTGGCTCATTGATCGTTGTCGCATTGATGATTTTGTTTGAAGCAATTCAACGTTGGCAGCATCCAACCGAAATGTTGGCATTGCCAATGCTAGGCGTGGCATCGCTAGGATTACTCGTCAATCTTTTCGTTGCTTGGATAATGTTGAAAAGTGATCATGACAATCTCAATATCAAAGCTGCTTATCTGCATGTATTAACAGATTTATTTGGCTCCGTTATCGCGATTCTTTCAGGATTGAGCGCTTATTTTCTCGGATGGCAATGGGTGGATCCCTTAGCGAGTATGATATTGAGTATTCTTGTGCTAAAAAGCGGAATTGGCGCATTTCGCTTGGCATTAAAAAACACTTAAAAAATTAGCCGCACTTTGGTTTGATATTTCCAAAGTGCGGTCAATTTTCAGCGATTATTTCAACTCGCCTCGTTCTACAATAATTCCGACATTACTTGCTTGAGCAACCGCTTTGGGTTTGCTTAATTTGAGACGTAACCATGAAATACCAAAACGTTGTTGTAATTGTTCTGCCACCTCATAAGCCACGCGCTCAATCAATAAAAATGGCTTAGCTTGCACATAATCTAAAATAAATTGGCTCACTTCGGCATAATTGAGGCAGTATTGCACATCATCTGTTTCTGCGGCTTTTTGACAATCCCATGCCATTTCCAAATCAAAAACGAGCTTTTGTTTAATTTGTTGCTCCCAGTCATACACGCCAATTTGGGCGAAGACCACTAATTCTTCAATAAAAATACGATCCATCTCTCATTCCTGTAAAAATATAGTGGGCTTATGCTATCAAGTTTGGTTAAAATAACGAACAAGTTTTTCAAATACAATCAAGATTGTGGAGCACAAAATGAGCCTATTTGCCCTTTTTTATATGATTTTTGCTTATTTACTGGGTTCGATTTCCAGTGCAATTTTGATTTGTAAAGTTGCAGGCTTGCCTGACCCGCGAAAAAACGGTTCTCATAACCCTGGTGCGACCAATGTATTGCGTATTGGCGGACGTTGGGCGGCGCTTGCAGTATTAATTTGCGATATTTTAAAAGGGATGTTACCTGTTTGGGCAGGTTATTATTTAGGGCTTACGCAATTTGAATTAGGCATGGTTGCATTAGGGGCTTGCTTGGGGCACATCTTCCCCATTTTCTTTCAATTTAAAGGTGGAAAAGGTGTCGCGACCGCATTCGGTGCCATTGCACCCATCTCTTGGGGCGTAGCCGGCTCAACGCTAGGTACGTGGTTGTTAGTCTTCTTAATTAGCCGTTATTCTTCATTAAGTGCGGTCATTACAGCACTTCTCGTGCCATTTTATGTGTGGTGGCTTAAACCGGAATTTACCTTCCCCGTTGCCTTAGTTTGCTGTTTGCTGATTTATCGCCACCACGACAATATTCAGCGCTTATGGCGAGGCCAAGAAGATAAAATGTGGGGAAAATCCAAGAAGAAATAAATAAAAAAACCTGTCGATAATCGACAGGTTTTCTTTTTATCAAAACGGCTTAGAAATCAACCGCACTTTTAAGTTTTTTCAGTGCGTTTGCTTCAAGCTGACGAATACGTTCTGCAGACACATTATATTTTGCTGCAAGATCATGAAGGGTGGCTTTCTCATCATCTAACCAACGTGCTTTGATAATCTCTTGGCTACGTTCATCAAGGTTAGCTAATGCTGTACCTAATTTTTCTGTGGCTTGTTCTTCAAAGTTTTCGCTTTCAAGCTCTGCCGCAAAATTTGAGCTTTTGTCTTCTAAATATAAAGAAGGTACATAAGCCTCATCGTCATCATCTGTTGGCAAATCAAAGCCTACATCAGCCCCTGTCATACGGGATTCCATTTCGATGACATCTTCTTTTGACACGCCAAGCTCATTCGCCACCATATCCACTTCGTTTTCATTGAACCAACCTAAACGTTGTTTAGTTTTACGTAGGTTAAAGAACAATTTACGTTGTGCTTTCGTGGTAGCGACTTTCACAATACGCCAGTTGCGAAGGACATATTCATGGATTTCTGCTTTGATCCAATGCACCGCAAAGGATACAAGGCGAACACCCACTTCCGGATTAAAACGTTTTACCGCTTTCATTAATCCGATATTACCTTCTTGAATTAAATCTGCTTGCGGTAATCCATAACCTGAATAACCACGCGCAACATGAATAACAAAACGTAAGTGTGATAAAACTAACTTTTTCGCTGCTTCAATATCACCTTCATAATACAAACGTTCTGCTAAGCTTTTTTCTTCCTCTGCAGTCAGCATCGGATATTCGTTTGCTGCTCGAATATAAGCTTCGATGCTACCTTGAGGTACTAACATCATTTGAGTTTCTTTATTCATTCTTCTCCTCACAGCATGCGGAGCGACGCCCCGACTCATTACTTATTTGTTATTGTATAACAACTGTTGTCATTATACCTCAATTTGTTTTATTTGACAGTTTTTAACGATTAAAAGTTCAAATTAATCACTGAAAATTTTCCAAATTAGTTTAATGGCACAAGTGAATAAACTAAATCCTCTGCCACCACTTTAAACAATAAATCAATATTCGGGTGTTTTCCAGGATTTTGTTTGGCATCTTCTACATGCTCTGCAAACCATTCAATGCCTTGCTGCGCTGAAGTGCGGTCTAATTTTCCGTTAAATTTTTCTGCTAATGCATTATAAAGACGAAGCGAGCCAAGTTTGCCTGGTGCAGCAGGAATATGATGAATCACGGTTTCATCGTTTAATACGTCTAAACCTGTTAGGTGATCAATGGTGGGTAAAGTCTCTAAAATGTCTTTAAAGTTCATAATTGCTTTCCTCTATAAATTAACTAATAGCTTGCTCTGAATTCACTTCGCCCTTTGCGCCCATAAAGCGTACCTCTGGCTGTAAATACACACCAAATTTATCTGCTACAGTTTGACGGATATGATGTGCTAGCTTAACCACATCCTGCCCTGTGGCATTGCCTTTATTAATCAGCACTAAAGCCTGCTGTTGATGAACGGCTGCGCCACCGATTTGAAAACCTTTTAAATGGCATTGATCGATTAACCAACCTGCTGCCAGTTTCACAGAGCCATCCGATTGTGGAAAGTGCGGTAGATTTTCGACCTGTTTTTGGATTTTCGCAAATTGCTCTGCACTCACCACAGGATTTTTGAAGAAACTGCCCGCGTTGCCAAATTCTTTTGGATCGGGCAATTTACTACGGCGAATATGGCACACTTCATCAAACACTTGTTTTGCCGTTACAGTTTGAGGCTCAAAATTCACTAATGAGCCATATTTTAAAATCGGTTGCCAATTTTTGGCTAATTTCAATCCAACTGCTGTAATCACATAGCCTTGTGCATAGCGATGCTTAAAAATACTTTCACGATAACCAAATTCACATTCACTCGTCTGCAAACGGAATTGTTCGCCCGTGTTGAGATTCAATACATCCACATAATCACACACATCTTTAAATTCTACGCCATACGCCCCAATATTTTGAATCGGCGCTGAGCCGGCACAGCCGGGAATGAGTGCGAGATTTTCTAAACCATTTATTCCCTGTAAAATCGACCATTCCACCAACTGGTGCCAATTTTCACCACCATTGACATGTAAATAATGGTAATCGCTATCTTCTGTATGTTGAATACCTGATAAACGGTTAACAATTACAACACCTTGGAAATCTTCTAAAAACAGCATATTGCTGCCTTGTCCTAAAAATAAGACAGGGAAATTTTCAGCTTGTGCTTTTTGCCAAGCTTGTTGGATTTGTTCAATCGATGTGGCTTCAATAATTTCACGCGCATTTGCTGGAATATTGAAGGTGTGAAACGGCTGTAAACTTTGCATGAACTTTCCTTAAAACAACGTGTGAGGAAGCGTGATTTTCACAATAGTACCACCTTGCTCCCCTTTTGAAATACTGAACTGAGCATTTAATTGTCGACTGCGCTCAGTCATAATATTTAAACCATAATGTCCGTCTGGCTCGTCTAGCGTAGGAATCCCCACGCCATTATCTTGTACGAGGATTTCGTATTCGCCCTCAGCATTAATATGGGCTTTTACTTCAATCAGTGTACCTTTTGAGTGCTTGATCGCATTTAACGTTGCTTCACGCACAATTTGCAGAACGTGCACTAATTCTTGTGGATTTAAACTTTGCGATGGCAAACTACATTCCACAGTCATTTGCATCTTCGTTTGTGAACGCAAACTTTCAATAACTTGTTCCAAGGCAACCTGTAAATTCGCTTCTTGCACCGTTAAACGGAAGGTCGCCAATAATTCTCGTAATTGAGAATAACCATCTGATAAGGCTTGTTCAAATTCACCAATGATGGCAATACTTTTTTCTTTTGATTCTTCATCTTCTTTCTTCAAATTATGCTTTAACAACGTTAATTGAATTTGTAAGAAAGATAGTACTTGTGCCAACGAGTCATGTAATTCCCTGGCAATAATTGACCGCTCTTCCATCAATAAGAGTTGCTCTTGTTGGCGTTGCGTTTTGTGTGAATACAACGCTTTTGCCACCATTTGTCCTAGGTTTTTCATCATTCGCGGATCGGGACAAGGTAAACCGGCTTGCCACGAGAGCACGGCCAAGTTTTCATTTTCAATGGAAAGTTCTTCGACTTGAAGTGATTGTTTAGGATCTTTTTGACCAAAAGAAATTTCCCAATGTTCTGATCCGAAAATTTCTAACTCAATGTAGCGTAAATGTTCGCTGACACGAATATGATTGAGCACTTGGCTGAGAATTTTATCATTAATCTTCGTGGGCGTAAGTAACTGTGAGCTTTGATAAAGTGTTGTTAAAGAGCGGTTGGTTTGACGCAACTTTTGCGTTTGTTCATTTACCGCATCTTCTAAACGCGAATAAAGTCGCCCTAACTCAGAAGACATTTGCGTAAACACTTTCGCTAAAATACCCAGTTCATTATTGCTTTCTGTATCAAGCTGGATATGGTTAAACTGCCCCATTTGTACTTGCATGCTGGCTTTGGTCATGAGCTCTAACGGTTTCACTACTTCGCGCTTCATATACCAAATCACATAAGACACCATCGCAAGAATCAATAGCATAGAAACACACAATACCGAAACCGCAATAATCCATTTTAGTTCAGCAAAGCGTTGTAATTCCAACACGAAATCATCGACATCTTGTACATAACTTTTTAGTTCGGCATGATATTTTTCGATTTGGTGGCTACGCGCAAAATCGGACATCACTGTCCAGCGTTTTAGGATTTCTTGATAAGACTCTCTCACCCCTGAAGGTGCAAAAAGCTGATTTTGTACCGTCAGCAACGCATCGGCATTGAGACTGCGTTGATAACGCACTAAATTTTGTTCTACCGTATCCAACGAACGTTCTAGTTCCGTTAATAGCCGATAACTTTGCATACGCAAAGAACCGGAAATATTAATGGCTTCCGCATCCGATTTATTACTGGCCATCACGATCAAACTCAATGAGCTAATAATGCCCATGAAAATAATGACCACAAATAAATATTTAGCAATACGGGTAGAAACTGAACGTTTAGCGTACACGATAATTCTTCAAAATTGGAAAAAGTGACCATAGTTTAGCACAAAGTGCGGTTGAAATTGGCTGATTTTTCACAAATAAAAAACATCGGCTTTGACACCGATGTTTTCAAAAACTTGAATTTTTTTGACCGCACTTAGCTCAATTCTTTGCCTTTTAATTCTGGCACTAAGAAGACCGTCGCCACCATGTCGATGACATAAATCACCGCCAAGAAAGCAATCGCAATACTGAATGAGTACGCAGAGACAATCGCTCCGACAACAACTGGTCCAAAACCACCAACAGCACGACCTAAGTTAAACAACACATTTTGTGCCGTTGCACGTGCTTCTGTCGGATAGGCTTCAGCCATTAATGCGCCATAACCGCCCATCATGCCGTTTACGAACATCCCCAAGAAGGCACCAGCCACCAACATGGCAGTTGGATCAGTTAATTGAGAGTAAGTGATGATGCTGATCACAGCACCAAGTTGGAATAATAAGAAACTTGGTTTACGTCCGATTCTATCGGCTAGACGACCAAAGATCCAAATCCCCGCCATCATCCCGCATACCGTAACAGCCGTCCATAAACCTGATTTCGTTAAACTAAAGCCAAGTTGTTTAGATAAGAAGTTTGGCATCCAAATCATAATGCCGTAGTAACCGAAGTTTTGTACAGACGTTAAAACCACTATACCAAGGCTTACTTTTGTAGTTGCTTTATCTTTTACTAAGAGTTGGAAAGATTCCAGTTTCGATATTTTTTGGGTTGAAAGTTCGGTCTGTTTTTGTGAGAAAATTTCAGGTTCGTGTAAACGAGTACGTAAATACCAAGCAACGAATGCCGGGAAGATACCGACAATGAACATGCCGCGCCAGCCGATATGTGGAAGCAATACCGGGGTGAGTAACGCAGCCGCTAACACACCAACTTGCCAACCTAATGCGACATAAGACGCTGCTTTTGCACGGTGTTTTGCAGGCCAAGCTTCAATGGCTAATGCCATACCGATACCAAATTCACCGCCCAAACCGATACCCGCGATGGTGCGATAAATTAATAAATCCCAATAGCCTTGTGCGATTGCACATAAACCGGTAAATACGGCGAAGAGGACGATTGTCCAAGTCAGCACGCGTACACGCCCATAACGATCGCTTAATGCACCAAATACAATACCGCCCACCACAGCACCAATAAGTGTCCAGGTAACTAATGAGCCAGATTGTGCGGGAGTTAAATTAAGATCTGCCGAAATGGCACTAAGCATAAATCCAAGAATAAGAAGATCGAATCCATCCATCGCGTAGCCGACAGCTGATCCAACCAAGGCTTTCCAGCCATATTGATTGACGTTTGTCATGATTGAGGTCCCTTTTGCTACTCACGGGTAGCTTTTAAAGTGAAATAATGAGGAAAGAAATTTTCCGGCGCGTAGTTTAGAGAAATTGACGGAATTTTGCAAGAATAAGAAAAGCAAAGTGCGGTTGATTTTATTCAAGTTTTATTTTTTCAATAAAATTCGAATTAATAAGGCAATGGCTGCCGCATCATCCACTAAACCTAATGGGCCAAGCACCGCTTCAGGCAAAATATCAATGGGACTGAACAAATAAATCAGAATGATGGCGATTTTAATTAACTTCGTTTTATTCATAGTCATTGGACGAAAAGAAAAAGATCAGGTAAATTCTACAACTTATCAGAATGGTGAATCATCACAAAACGTTCCCAAAGCTGCTCTTCGCTTTCTTGGTGCTCAGGATCTGGCTTGATGCAGTTTGTAATCGGGCAAACTTTTTGGCAAGTTGGCGTGTCATAATGACCAACACATTCCGTACAAAGTACAGGATCGATCACATAGATCTCCTCGCCGATTGAAATTGCTTCATTCGGGCATTCGGGGAGACACATATCGCAGTTTGTGCATTTGTTTGTGATCAGTAACGCCATACCATTCCTTTATATGAGAAAGCGGCGAATTATAGCCGACAAAAGCAAAATTGACAAAATTTAAACAGGATTTTTATGAAAAAACAGGTTTCTACTATTTCCCTTATTGCCCTTGCCGCATTTAGCATTTGGCAATATTTCACTGAACACAAAAAAGACACAAAACCCGTCCCAACAACCACACAACAACAAAGTCAAAGTGCGGTCAAAAACACCAAAGATTTTGGGAATTATGATGTCATCATGCGTGATGATGCCATTGGACAAAATAAAAATGCCCCTGTTGGTTACTATATGTTGGCCTTATCTTGGTCGCCGGCATTCTGTGAAAAACAACGTGCGCAATATGGCAATAATTTACCCGATTCAGCGCAATATCAATGTAGTACAAAAAATCAATTTGGCTGGGTAGTGCATGGCTTATGGCCTCAAAATGCGAATGCACGCTCTGTTACAGATCACCCTCGTTTTTGTAAGGGTGATTTAGCGCCGCTTCCAATTGAAACCCTCGAGCCTTACCTTTCAATCTCGCCAGGCGCAAAATTATTGCAAGGCGAATGGGAAAAACACGGTAGCTGCGCGTTTGATTCAGCAGAAGCTTATTTCAAACAAGAGAAAGCATTATTTGAATCGCTTTCCTTGCCAAACGAACAATTAAGCCGTAAAGAATTATTTCAATGGATGAAGCAAAATAATCCGCAATTAAAAGGCGCTTATTTAGATGCTAGCCATAACGAATTATTTATTTGCTACGATCGCCAATGGCAAGTAATCGATTGCCCTAAATAAGCATAATTCGCTTTTTTATTTGATCTACATCGTTACAACCTAGTAAGAACTAGGTATAATGTCCCCGTTTAATTTTAACTAACCCAAGAGGAAAGCTTATGTCAGTAATCAAAATGACCGACTTAGATTTAAAAGGTAAACGTGTATTTATTCGCGCAGACTTAAACGTACCGGTAAAAGATGGCAAAGTGACATCTGATGCGCGTATTCGTGCGACTATCCCGACGTTAAAACTGGCTTTAGAGAAAGGCGCAAAAGTGATGGTTACCTCTCACTTAGGTCGTCCAACTGAAGGTGAATTCAAACCTGAAGATTCTTTACAACCAGTTGTTGATTACTTAAAAGACGCAGGTTTCAATGTGCGTTTAGTGCAAGACTACTTAAACGGTGTGGATGTTAAAGAAGGCGAAATCGTTGTTTTAGAAAACGTACGTGTGAACAAAGGTGAGAAGAAAAACGATCCTGAATTAGGTAAAAAATATGCCGCACTTTGCGATGTATTCGTGATGGATGCATTCGGTACCGCTCACCGTGCGCAAGCGTCAACTTACGGTGTAGCAGAGTTTGCACCAGTTGCTTGTGCAGGTCCATTATTAGCGGCTGAGTTGGATGCATTAGGTAAAGCATTAAAAGAACCTGCTCGCCCAATGGTTGCGATCGTAGGCGGTTCAAAAGTTTCCACTAAATTAGAAGTATTAAACTCTCTTTCAAAAATTGCTGACCAAATTATCGTGGGTGGTGGTATTGCGAATACTTTCATCGCAGCAGCAGGCCACAATGTGGGTAAATCTTTATATGAAGCAGATTTAATCCCTGTAGCAAAAGAATTAGCAGCAAGCACTGACATTCCAGTACCAGTTGATGTACGTGTAGGTACTGAATTCTCTGAAACTGCACCTGCAACAGAAAAATCAGTGACCGAAGTGAAAGATGATGAATCTATCTTCGATATCGGTGACAAATCTGCTGAACAATTAGCTGAAATCATCAAAAATGCAAAAACTGTTTTATGGAATGGTCCTGTTGGCGTGTTTGAATTCCCTAACTTTCGTAAAGGGACTGAAATCATTTCTCACGCGATTGCAAACAGCGATGCATTCTCTATCGCAGGGGGCGGTGATACTTTAGCGGCTATCGATTTATTCGGTATTGCAGATAAAATCTCTTACATCTCTACCGGTGGCGGTGCATTCTTAGAATTCGTTGAAGGTAAAGTATTACCAGCAGTAGAAATTCTTGAAAAACGTGCGAACGGTTAATTAAATGGCTTCTATCCCCTCTGCGCAGAGGGGATAAATATTGATTCTTCAAACGGAGGAATAAATCCTCCAAAACAAAAGGAAACACAACTATGGCTAAATTATTAGATATCGTAAAACCTGGCGTAGTAACAGGTGAAGATGTTCAAAAAATCTTTGCTTATGCCAAAGCAAACAACTTCGCGATCCCTGCAGTAAACTGCGTAGGCTCTGACTCTGTAAATGCTGTATTAGAAACCGCTGCACGAGTGAAAGCACCAGTAATTATCCAATTCTCAAACGGTGGTGCAGCTTTCTATGCAGGTAAAGGTATCAAACCAACAAGCGGTGCACGTCCAGACGTTTTAGGTGCAATCGCAGGTGCGAAACACGTTCATACTTTAGCCAAAGAATACGGTGTTCCAGTTATTCTTCATACTGACCATGCGGCGAAAAAATTACTTCCATGGATCGATGGCTTACTTGAAGCGGGTGAAAAACACTTTGCAGAAACTGGCCGTCCATTATTCTCTTCTCACATGCTTGATTTATCTGAAGAACCAATGGAAGAAAATATGGCAATCTGCCGTGAATACCTTGCTCGTATGGATAAAATGGGGATGACCCTTGAAATCGAAATCGGTATTACTGGTGGTGAAGAAGATGGCGTAGATAATTCTGGTGTTGATGAGTCTCGTTTATACACTCAACCATCTGATGTGCTTTATGTTTACGATCAATTAAACCCAGTAAGCCCTAACTTTACCGTTGCTGCTGCATTTGGTAACGTACACGGTGTTTACAAACCAGGTAACGTAAAATTAAAACCATCTATTTTAGGTGCATCACAAGAGTTCGTTGCAAAAGAACGCAATCTTCCTGCTAAACCAATCAACTTCGTCTTCCACGGTGGTTCAGGTTCTAGCCGCGAAGAAATCCGCGAAGCAATTAGCTATGGTGCAATCAAAATGAATATCGATACTGATACTCAATGGGCTGCATGGAATGGTATTTTAAGTTTCTATAAAGCAAACGAAGCATACCTCCAAGGTCAATTAGGTAACCCTGAAGGTCCGGATGTACCAAACAAAAAATACTACGACCCACGTGTTTGGTTACGTAAAATGGAAGAATCAATGTCTAAACGCTTAGAACAATCTTTCGAAGACTTAAACTGCGTTGATGTTTTATAATCCATAAAAATAGACTAAAATGAGACCGCACTTTGTTAGTGCGGTTTTTTTTATTTAACTAGAGAAAATATGAAAAAGATTTTAGTCATTCGTAACGATAAACTGGGGGATTTTGTTCAGGCGTTTCCGGCTTTTGCGATGTTGAAAGCCTCAAATCCCGAGCTAAAACTGACCGCACTTGTACCAGCTTATACAGCCCCATTGGCTCAAATTTGTCCCTATTTAGATGATGTCATCATTGATAGTGCCAAGAACGATAAAGCGGATTTCAATCGTCTTGTTAAAGAAATCAATGGGCAGCAATTTGATGGCATGATTAGCTTCTTTTCCAATACCCATAACGGTAAATTAGCGTGGAAAAGTGGGATTCCTTATCGTCTTGCACCCGCAACAAAATGGGTGCAAATCCTTTATAACCATCGTTTAACACAACGCCGTTCACGCTCAGAAAAATCTGAAGCAGAATACAATCAAGATTTGGCTCGGGCGTTCTTAAAAAAACACAACATGCCGATTGTGGAACCAAAACCGCCTTATCTTTCACTTCCTGAAAGTGCGGTTAAAAATCAACGTGTTTTTCTTCAAGAACAATTGGGCTTATCGGCAGATAAAAAATGGGTGTTTGTCCATAGCGGAACAGGTGGTTCAGCAACAAGTCTTTCGTTGACACAATATGCTCAATTGATACAAGGTTTGTTAAGCGAATTTGATTGCCAGATTATCTTAACAGCAGGACCTGGTGAAAGTGAAAAAGCCCATGAGTTAGCGGCAAAAATCGACAGCCCAAATGTGGTTGTTTACGATAAGAATAAAGGATTGGTTGATTTTGCACACTCTCTGGCTTGTGCGGATTTATTCATTGCTGGCTCTACTGGACCATTACATTTAAGCAGTGCATTCAATGTGCCAACGATTGGATTCTATCCAAACAGTCGCTCATCTCAGCCTCGTCGTTGGAAACCGATTAACGATGCAGACAAACATCTTGCTTTCTGCCCGCCAAAAGGGAAAGAGGAAACGAACCTAGGCTTAATTTCTATTGATGATGCCTTAGTGGAGATTGTCCCCTTCGTGCGGAAGATGTGGCAAGCGAGCAATTAAGTTTAAGCATAACTGCACAATCCAACCTATTGCGGCGGCAAAAACAACAGTACCAATTCCAACTGTGCCGCCGAGAATATAACCTAACACACAAACTGACACTTCAAGGCTTGTTCTCACAATCCCCACTTTTAAATGAAGTCGTTGACAAAGTCCCACCATTAAACCATCCCGCGGGCCTGCCCCCTGATGACAAGTTAAATACAATGCCGTCCCTAATCCATAAAGTAAAAGCCCAATTCCACCGAATAAAATTCGGCTAAAAAGTGCGGTTGGTTCTGGCACAATTTTCGTGGTTAAACCAAGAAAAAAGGCAATCACAATAATATTCAGAATAGTGCCAAGCCCAAGCCTTAATTTGAGGGGAATCCAGGCTAACATCACCAAACAGCTAATCCAAAATGATGACCAACCGATACTCACCTTAGCTTGTAATGCCACACCTTGAGAAAGCACGGTCCAAGGTGAAGAACCCAAATTAGCGAGCACAATCAAGCCATCTCCAATACCCAGTATTGCCAATGCAAATAAGAGCATCAGCATCGTTTTACCTTCGACTGACCATAAAGATTTGGCTGCCCAACTGGTGTAAGGAATCACCCGTGCTTTTTTCATATTATTCCCATTTATATTTAACGCCGACATCATAATGGTAAACCTGATAAAACCCAAACATTTTAACGTCATATGATATAACCGAATTGACTGATAAATATCATAAATGTGATGCAGATCACATTGTCAAAATTGTCATCACTCATTCACTGACTTAAAATAAGCTACCCTTTTTAATCAGGACATTATTATGCTTGCATCTCTTCAAGATATTTTGGATACCGTAAAATCCAACACGCTCACCTATCAACAAAAACTCATGTGTTTAGGCAATATTGCCGAGCGATTATTTGATCCTCGTGAATTATTAGGTTACACGGATGAAGAATGGCAATTCCTTCAAAATCAAATGATCTGTGATTTAAACGAAGGCTATGCGATTTATCGTCCTCGCTATATTTTGCCGGATTACAATGTGTATATTAAAAAAGGTTGTGAATTCCTTGAATTGCCCGCGCCAAAAGATCTTGATGAAGCATTAGATGGCTTATTGATTTTATATTCCCACGTGCCATCAATTACCACATTCCCGGTTTACATTGGGCGCTTAGACATGCTACTTGACCCGTTTATTACCGATGAAGAACAAGACTACATCAAAATTAAACGTTTCTTAAATCATGTGGATAAAACTGTGCCAGATTCATTCTGCCATGCCAATATTGGGCCTTATGACACCAAAGCAGGGCGTTTGATTTTAAAAGCAGTGATTGAGTTGGAAGCGCCAACACCCAATATGACCATTCGTTACGATAAGAGCAAAACAAGTCGTGAATTTGCAGAATTAGCAGCAAAAGCGTGCTTATTGGTTTCTAAACCGTCTTTTGCCAATGATGCTTACTACATTTCTGACTTAGGCGAACAATATGGTATTGCAAGCTGCTATAACGCACTCCCTGAATGTGGTGGGGCTTATACCCTCACTCGCTTGCGCTTAGGGACTATCGCGCGCGCCTGTAAAACTGTGGATGAAATGGTCAATGAACTTTTACCTCGTGTTGCAAAATGCGCGCTCTCCACTATGGATAAACGCCATAAATTTGTCGTGGAAGAAAGCAACTTCTTCAATACCTCATTCCTCGAAAAAGAAGGGTTTATCAAACGGACTAATTTTACGGGAATGTTTGCCATTGTTGGTCTTGCTGATGCAGCAAATCATTTATTGCAACAAGGAGGATTAAATGAAACCTTTGGTAAAAGCCAACGCGGTGATGAAATTGCGACCTTAATTATGGATAAATTAAAAGAAGTCACGGATAACCATGAAGGTGTGTATGCTGAACGCACGGGCAACCGTTATTTATTACATGCGCAAGTAGGCGCAAGCAATCATGAAGAAGATAAACGTAATGCGCCTGCACATCGCATTCGTGTGGGCGAAGAACCAACATTATTAGCTCATTTAAAACAATCGGCGCCATTCCATAAGTACTTCCCATCAGGTACGGGAGATTTGTTTGCCTTTGACCAAACCTATGTGGATCATTTAGATGCCGTCGTTGATATTATCGATGGTTCATTTGCACAAGGTTACCGCTATATCACCACTTACCTTAAAAACACCGATTTGATTCGTGTAACGGGTTATTTGGTGAAGAAAAGCGAAGTGGAAAAATACCGTAAAGGTGAAGTGGCATTACGTGATACCACTTGGTATGGTTCGGGCACCGATGATTGTGCACAAGTCTTTGATCGTCAATTACGCGATGAACAAGATGTAAGTGCAAGCTAGAAAAAAAGTGCGGTCGAAAAATTCTTTGTTTTTTGACCGCACTTATTCTTTTTCAGCCTTTTCTAAAATCGCTTTGTGCTCTCGAATCAATGCCATAAACGGCTGCCCAAAGCGTTCTAATTTGATCGCCCCTACGCCATTAATTTGTAACATTTCAATATTACTTGTAGGCATATATTGCGCCATTTCCTGCAACGTCGCATCGTTAAAGACAATATACGGTGGAATATTTTCTTTATCCGCAAGTTGCTTCCTTAAGAAACGCAAACGAGCAAACAGATCTTTATCGTAATTTACTACCGTATTTTTATGAGACGTATGCACAATTTTATTAATGGATGAAATGCGCGGCATCGCTAATTCAAGCGGCACTTCGCCTTTTAAAACAGGGCGAGCACTTTCTGTGAGCTGAAGCGTTGCACTATTAAACTCACCAAGCACTTGTTGAATAAAACCAAGATGAATCAGTTGGCGAATGACAGATTGCCAATGTTCTTTGCTTTTATCTTTACCAATGCCATAAACACTTAACTTATCATGTTGGCGTTCCACAATTTTCTGATTGTGCATTCCTCGTAAGACCGCAATCACATATTGCACACCAAAACACTGCCCCACACGATAAATCGTCGACATCACTTTTTGCGCATCAATTAAGCCATCATATTTCTTCGGCGGGTCAAGACAAATATCGCAGTTTTGACAAGGCGTTTGACGATATTCACCAAAATAATTGAGTAACACTAAACGGCGGCAAGTCTGGCTTTCGGCAAATTCACCGACGGCTTCCAATTTATGTTGCTCAATTTGACGTTGTGGCGTCTCTGGTTTTTCAAGCAGAATTTTCTGTAACCAAGCATAATCAGCCGGTTCGTAGAAAAGTACCGCTTCCGCAGGTAAATCATCTCGCCCCGCACGACCAGTTTCTTGGTAATATGATTCAATGCTTCTCGGCAAATCAAAATGGGCGACAAAACGCACATTGGATTTATTAATCCCCATGCCAAACGCAATCGTCGCAACCACAACTTGAATGTTATCTCGCTGGAAATCTTGTTGGACGCGTTCGCGTAGTGCTGTTTCCATTCCCGCATGATACGCTGCAGCCGACACGCCTTTATTTCGCAAAGTTTCTGCTATACGTTCCACCTTCGAACGACTATTGCAATACACAATGCCGCTTTTTCCTTTTTGAGCCAACACAAAACGCGTAAGCTGCTCCATCGGCTTAAACTTTTCTTCCAACGTATAACGAATATTCGGACGGTCAAAACTACCAATGTATTTGTGAGGATTATCTAATTTAAGATGAGTGAGAATATCCTGTCTCGTCGCGTAATCCGCTGTCGCCGTTAATGCCATAATTGGCGCATTTGGAAACGCCGCTTTTAAGCCACCAAGTTGGGTATATTCAGGGCGGAAATCATGGCCCCATTGTGAAATACAGTGCGCTTCATCAATGGCAATAAAGGAAATTTGAGCATAAGAAATCAGCTGAAAAAAGCTGTTTGTCATCACTTTTTCAGGCGAAACATATAATAATTTTAATTGACCTGAAATCAGCTTATTTTCAACTTGCTGTTGTTGTTCTGGCGTCTGACTAGAGTTTAGAAAATCGGCTTCAATGCCGTTTGCTTGGAGTTGATCCACCTGATCTTTCATTAAAGAAATCAAAGGCGAAATCACTAATGTGAGACCTGGAAAACAAAGTGCTGGAATTTGATAACACAAGGATTTACCATTTCCTGTGGCCATCACCACTAAGGCATCCTGACCGCTTAACGCAGCATGAATCACTTCTTCCTGCCCTTTGCGGAAAGATTGGTAACCAAAAACAGACCGCAACGTATGAAGTGCGGTCGTTTTTAAATCTGTTTTTTGCGGGGCAAGTTCCGCGAGTTCGGTCATTAGAATGTTACCATTTCTCCGTGAGCGGCAACCGCCTCGGTTAAACAATCCCAAAAGCGTTTGCCATCATTTGCCACCCAATCATTGTTTTTATAGGAAAAATGAAATCCACCCAAGCGGCTCGCAAGCCAAAGCTCAAGAAGCGGTTCTTGCTTATTAATAACGATTTGTGAGCGGTCATCAAATGTGATCGTAAATACCGAACCTTGTGTTTCGCAATCCACATCGCAATCTTGATTCTCTAACGCTTCTTCAATTTTTTGCCAAACCTGTTCAATATTTTGGTGAAATTCTGCAACATTCATAAAATTTTCCGATTAAATCTGATAGAATGCCGTGAATTATAAAGCCTTTCGCCTCGTTGGCAAAGGCAGATTTTACTTATTAGAGAGATTGAAAAATGAAAAAAGTACTTTCTATTTTGTTATTAGGTGCATTCTGTACTTTGGCTACAGGTTGTGGTGTAAAAGGGCCATTATACTTTCCTGAAAAAGAACAACCACAAAACACGCAAAAAACACAATAAAAACTGACCGCACTTAAAGGATTCCTCATGGATTTTTTCCAATATAAAAACGAGCAACTTTATGTTGAAGATTTGCCCGTCAAACAACTCGCTGAAGAATTTGGCACACCGCTTTATATTTATTCGCGCGCCACGCTTGAGCGACATTGGCATGCCTTTGATTCAGCCTTAGGAGAGCATCCGCACTTAATTTGCTATGCCGTTAAAGCCAATTCTAATATTGGAATATTGAATGTAATGGCAAAATTAGGATCAGGCTTTGATATTGTTTCACAGGGCGAATTAGAGCGTGTCTTAGCAGCAGGCGGAGAGGCTTCAAAAGTAGTCTTTTCTGGTGTGGCAAAATCTCGTGCCGAAATTATGCGAGCGTTAGAAGTAGGCATTCGTTGTTTTAATGTGGAATCTGTTTCGGAATTACATCATATCAACCAAATTGCTGGCGAAATGGGTAAAATAGCCCCTATTTCTTTACGCGTAAATCCCGATGTTGATGCCCATACGCATCCTTACATCTCCACTGGATTAAAAGAAAATAAATTTGGTGTGAGCGTAGATGAAGCGCGTGAGGTCTATAAATTAGCAGCAACCTTACCTCATGTAAAAATTACCGGTATGGATTGTCATATTGGCTCTCAGCTGACTGAATTACAACCCTTCTTAGATGCAACTGATCGCCTTATTCGTTTAATAGAACAGTTACAAGAAGATGGCATCACGTTAAAACACTTAGATCTCGGCGGTGGTTTAGGCGTAACTTATACTGATGAAACACCGCCACATCCAAGTGATTATGCTGCAGCGTTACTGAATAAATTAAAAGGCTATGAAAATCTCGAAATTATTCTAGAACCGGGTCGAGCAATCGCAGCTAATGCTGGGATTTTAGTGGCTAAAGTTCAATACCTAAAAAGTAATGAAAGCCGCAATTTCGCGATTACCGATACCGGCATGAACGACATGATTCGTCCAGCGCTCTATGAAGCTTATATGAACATCATTGAAATTGACCGCACTTTAGAGCGTGAAAAAGCCATTTATGATGTCGTTGGCCCAGTATGTGAGACCTCTGATTTCTTAGGTAAACAGCGTGAGCTCGCCATTGCTGAAGGTGATTACATTGTTCAACGCTCTGCTGGAGCTTATGGTGCAAGTATGTCTTCAAACTACAATTCTCGTCCACGTATGGCAGAAGTGTTAGTGGATGGAAACAAAGCTCATTTAATTCGTCGCAGAGAAAGTCTCAGTGAATTATGGGCATTAGAAAGCATCGCGAAATAAATAGATTGAAAGAAAAACGGTCAAGATATAAGTCTTGACCGTTTTTGTATGACTAAATAATTCGAGAGAATTGTTGTCGTTTTGCCGCTGCTCTTGAATAAGTATCAAAGCATAAGCAAATATTACGGATTAATAATCGACCTTTAGGCGAAACTTGTAAGCCTGTTTCTGTTTCAGAAATTAATCCATCTTCAAGTAATGGCTGTAATAACTGTAAATCTTCAGCAAAGTGTTTTTTGAAATCAATATTATATTGTTTTTCAATTGGTGCAAAATCAAGCTTAAAGTTACAAATCAATTGCTTAATCACATCACGACGTAAGCAATCTTCTTCTGTCATCGCTAAACCTTTATGCAGTGCAATACCTGAATTTTCTACATCATGATAATAATGTTTTAATTCTTTTTGGTTTTGAGCATATGTATCACCTAATAAACTAATGGCTGATACACCTAAACCGAGCAAATCACATTCTTCCTGAGTGGTATAGCCTTGGAAATTTCGGTGTAAGACACCTTTCTCTTGAGCAATCGCTAATTCATCATCTGGTTTAGCAAAGTGATCCATACCGATAAACTTATAACCAGCATTGCCTAAGGTTTCAATCGTTTTCTGTAAAATTTCTAGTTTAGTTTCCGGTGGCGGTAATTGATCTTCTTTAATTTTTGCTTGTCCCGCAAATCGACTTGGTAAATGAGCATAGTTAAAGATACTTAAACGATCTGGATTCAATTCAATCACTTTATGTAATGTGAACATAAAACTTTCTACATTTTGAAGTGGCAATCCATAAATTAAATCAAGATTAGTCGATTGGAAACCTAACTCACGAGCACGAACAAGTAATGCATTCACAAACTCTTCATCTTGTTCACGGTTTACCGCTTTTTGAACCGCTTTATTGAAATCTTGTACGCCCATACTGATTCGGTTAAAACCAATATTGCGTAAATGATCAAGCATATCGAGTTCAATTTCGCGTGGGTCCATTTCAATACTGACTTCTGCATTATCCGCAATCGTAAAATGGTCTTTAAGCATCTTCATTAAACGAGCAGATTGTTCTTCTGTCAAATAAGTCGGTGTACCACCGCCCCAATGCACTTGAGTCGCAACACGATTTTTGAATAATTCTGAACGCGCTTTGATTTCTTTTTCAAGGTAATCAAGATAAATATCCGCCTTATGTTGATGACGAGTAATCACCTTATTACAGCCACAGAAATAGCAAAGTTTGTGACAAAACGGAATGTGTACGTAAAGGGAAAGTGGTCTTTCCGGATAACGATTAGCTGCTGCAATAAAATCTTCGTTTGTGTAACTTTCATTAAATTCTAATGCAGTTGGATAAGATGTATAACGAGGTCCTGATTGGTTATATTTTTGAATTAACGCAAGATCCCAAATAATTTCAGACATTAAGCTTCCCCAAATTTCTCTACGTCATTTAAAAACTGACGTAACTCCAACATAATTTCTTCTTCAAATTTTGCTTCTGCACTTTCTCGCTCAAGATCGAGTTTCATTCTTTCTTTTTTTAACAATGCTTTCCGAGCTTCATGCGTAGGCATTTCTTTTACAATATTATAAAGTGCATACATCGCTTGATATGGCTGTAAAGATTGGCCAAAAGGGAGTAAAAGCATTGATAAACGAATCACCCCTTCTGAATGGTTACAATCTCCATTTTGCATCGCTTTAGCGATAATTACCATACTCTCTTTTAGGCGTTTTGTACGCGCTATTTTAGCCTGTTTGATGAGAGTATTTTGCTCGCGTAACTTCCTAAGTAATTTGAAAGCATAGAATGATACGCCAGCAATAATTCCCAAAGCAATAATACTTAAAATAATCGGCCACATGACAATTATCTGAATTGGTTGATATCAATCTTCTCGAAGGTTCGATAGAGATCATCCTCTGTCTCATCTTCATCTTGAATACCCAATTCTTCCATTAACTGAGCAATACGATCTAAGCATTCATCCACAAATTGTTGATCAGCTTTACTAATTGTTTTGCCTTCATCTAAGGCATCCAACAATTCATTTAGAATTTCATTATTTTCTAAACGTTCTAACTCAACTTCAGGCGCAAGTTTTTTCGGTTCTTTGACTACTGGAATTGTCATCCCTTTCTCAGGTTTATTCACAAATTCAACAATCAGTGGAACCTTTTTACGACTGCCAATACGCGGATCTTTTTGTTCAACGACTTGATTATGCTTATTTTGCTCAGCGTTACTATGACGAGAACCCGATGCTAAACCTTTATGTTTACGTTTTTTCTTATCTTCTCTTGCTTTAGCATCTAATTCATAACGTGTTAATTTCTTACCTGATAGCTTCGGTGCTTCAGGTTTCTTATCCGATTTACGAATTGGCATAATATCGCTAATTTTACGACTTTTCTTTTTACGAGCCATTTGTGTTATTTATCCTATAAAAAATTTTGGTGATTGTACCATTCCACCTATATTTTCTCATTAAAAGATTTAAACATCTTTTAATAAAACTATTCTGATTTGACCGCACTTTTACTTTATTAAACTCAAATCTAAAAAACAAAAACCCCAAGCCATTCAGCTCGGGGTTCTACATTCAGTACCTGGCGGTGTCCTACTCTCACATGGGGAAGCCCCACACTACCATCGGCGCATCGGCGTTTCACTTCTG
>NZ_JASOPB010000119.1:0-262 GCF_030218125.1 Haemophilus sp. UMB1048 | reverse complement strand
CATCAGGTGATGCGCCAACCGCAAAGCCTTCTTTAAGTTCAACAACCAGCGTCCACGGCCCCAGCGGTTTCAGCATCCAGCCGATCCAGCCGCCGTCCAGCGGCTGGCCGCGCAGCCAGCCTTTTTTGGCCAGCCCCGCGATGCGGCCGCCCGGCGCTTTGCGTCCGGCCCAGCGGCTGAGCGAAGTGGCTGTGAGCTCCGCGTCGCTCAGCGCCCAGACGTGGCGGTCAAGCTGGCGGAACGGCGCCAGCAACTGGTAGTC
>NZ_JASOPB010000118.1:0-263 GCF_030218125.1 Haemophilus sp. UMB1048 | reverse complement strand
CTACTTTCGCGAAGAACGGCGGCCGCGTTATTATCGGCTATGCTACAGGTTTGATTGACGAAAACTTCCACGTCGGTTTAGGCGGATATCCAGGCGCAGGCAACGGACTGCTGCGAGATATGCTCGGCGTGCGCGGGGAAGAATTCAACATCCTTGGCGACGAAGATCAAGCGATTAAGCTCTCCAATGGCGCTCAATCAGTGCTGTGGCAAAACGATATTTCGGTTCGAGACGATGTCGATGTTCTCGCGACCTACACGGGC
>NZ_JASOPB010000117.1:0-265 GCF_030218125.1 Haemophilus sp. UMB1048 | reverse complement strand
AACAGTTTGCGGTAATCTTCTGGTTTTTCCGCCGCCAGCGGCTGACCATCAAGTAGGATCTGCCCGGAGAGTGGTTGATACAGACCGGTCAGTAGCATCGCCAGCGTCGACTTGCCGCTGCCATTGCCGCCAATCAGAAACACCAGTTCGCCGCGTTTGAGAGTTAAATTAATCGGCCCGACGGCAAAACTGTTATCCGGATAGTGGAACGACACGTCGCGCAGCTCCAGGGTCTGCCAGTGCGGATGCGCCTGCGGCTCGGGGA
>NZ_JASOPB010000116.1:0-265 GCF_030218125.1 Haemophilus sp. UMB1048 | reverse complement strand
AGCACCTAGTTGAGCTGTTTAGGCAGCTAAGGTATGAGGATGCTTGCATGTTGTGCAGGTGCAGTCTTCGCAAGTGCAATGTGCGCAAGAATCGGAGCAATGCTCGCAAGAGCACGTGGTGTGATTGCAGTTTTCACATGTGCAATCTGCGCAGGTGCATGTTGCACAGGAATCCGTGCAATGCTCGCATGAGCAGTGGGAACACTCATCGTAATGACCATCATGCTCGTGATGAACATGCCCGTTATGCAGATAATCTACATGA
>NZ_JASOPB010000115.1:0-265 GCF_030218125.1 Haemophilus sp. UMB1048 | reverse complement strand
CGGTTTTCAGACACAGGGAGGCGACGTCGACCGTCACGTTGGGTCGCGCTTCATAAATCACGCCAATCACCCCCAGCGGGACGCGGCGACGTTCAATACGCAGACCGCTGTCCAGCAGCCCGCCGTCGATCACCTGGCCGACCGGATCGGCCAGATTGCACACCTGGCGCACATCGTTGGCGATGCCGCTCAGACGCGCCGGGGTCAGCGCGAGGCGATCAAGCATCGCTTCACTCAGGCCATTGGCGCGAGCTTCGGCTAAATC
>NZ_JASOPB010000114.1:0-266 GCF_030218125.1 Haemophilus sp. UMB1048 | reverse complement strand
CCGGACGAACGTCTACCAGGGAACCCGGCAGGAACGCACGAATACCATTCAGCTCAACAGTGAAGCCACCTTTAACTTTGCCGTTGATAACACCGACTACAGTTTCAGCGTCTTCGTAAGCTTTTTCCAGCGTGATCCAAGCTTCGTGACGTTTAGCTTTCTCACGGGACAGCAGGGTTTCACCGAAGCCGTCTTCTACTGCATCCAGAGCAACGTCAACTTCGTCACCAACCTGGATTTCCAGCTCGCCCTGGGCGTTTTTGAAC
>NZ_JASOPB010000113.1:0-266 GCF_030218125.1 Haemophilus sp. UMB1048 | reverse complement strand
TATATTTGTTCGCTGCATATGCCAGAGTGCTATCCAATAAAAGAGGATGTTATTTATACTGAAAGCGTACCATTTCAGGATAAAGATGGGCTAAAAATATATAAGGCTGGTGTTAATGTTTTTTACTCTTCTGCTCATAGAACAAGAAATCATGATAGAAGAATACCAGGGGGAATACTTATTTCTGTAAATGCCCCGGGGCATTTTATGAGGCTGGCGATAGAAAAAGGTTTCTATAAAGATCAAGAACAAGCGTTAGCGGATAT
>NZ_JASOPB010000112.1:0-267 GCF_030218125.1 Haemophilus sp. UMB1048 | reverse complement strand
CCTTTACTCTACATTCGCTACCGACTTTTATGGTGTGTCTGGTACTGGCCGGCGGCGAACAGTGGATGCGGATGTTTTACTGCTTTGTCCTGCCAGTTGCTGGAATTACGTTGCAAAACATTATGCAAAAGCGCAGCGATAATTTTACCCAAGGGCTAATGGATAAACTGTTGCAAGAGCGTAACACCCTGAACGATCTCAGTATGCTTGATCCATTAACCGGCCTGTATAACCGCCGTGGCCTGCAAAACCGGATGGATAACATCC
>NZ_JASOPB010000111.1:0-269 GCF_030218125.1 Haemophilus sp. UMB1048 | reverse complement strand
CGGGCATGATGTCCGCATCGTTCGCGCCGACAGCGACTACGATGTCAAAGCGGAAGTACAAAACTTTCTCTGGGCTGATGTGGTGATCTGGCAGATGCCTGGCTGGTGGATGGGCGCGCCGTGGACCGTGAAAAAGTACATGGATGACGTCTTCACCGAAGGCCATGGTTCTCTGTACGCCAGCGATGGCCGTACCCGCTCCGATGACAGCAAAAAATATGGCTCCGGCGGGTTGATTCAGGGCAAACAGTATATGCTGTCGCTAACCT
>NZ_JASOPB010000110.1:0-269 GCF_030218125.1 Haemophilus sp. UMB1048 | reverse complement strand
CTCGAATTTTGCCTTGCGGTGGCAAATTATCCTTAATTGTCCGCACTGTGGAACGATTTCCTTCAGCTGTTGGCGTATATCTTGCGTAGACAGAAAACTGAATCATGCAGTAACCCATATCGAGTAATAAATCTCTAAATACTACAGCAGCATGTCTTTGTTGCTTCGTTTGAACAGGAAGATCAAACATTACTAACCACCACATTCCCCCACTGTCCTCATCAACTTTCATGGTTAATCCTTAACGTATTGTGGAATTGCAATCTGCT
>NZ_JASOPB010000010.1:0-54358 GCF_030218125.1 Haemophilus sp. UMB1048 | reverse complement strand
GGTGGGTCGTGAAGGATTCGAACCTTCGACCAACGGATTAAAAGTCCGCTGCTCTACCGACTGAGCTAACGACCCACGTCATTTCGTAACAGGTGCGTATAATACCGATTTTATTTTCTGACGCAAGAAAAATCTGAAGAAATTGTGCTAATTGCGTGAATACTCGTCAATTTTTAAGAAAATTTGAGATAAAGAAAAACGGAGAGCTTATTGCTCTCCGTTTTATATAAGAATCAAGATTCTCTAAAAATTAGTATGCTAACACTGCACGACGGTTTTTAGAGTATGTAGCTTCATCGTGACCTAACACTGCAGGTTTTTCTTCACCGTAAGAAACAGTTGATACTTTACCAGCGTCAACACCTTTACCAGCTAAGAAACCTTTAACTGCGTCAGCACGACGTTGACCTAAAGCGATGTTGTACTCTGGAGTACCACGTTCGTCAGTGTTACCTTCAACAACAACTTTAGAAGCTGGCGTTGCATTTAAGTATGCCGCGTGAGCATCTAAGATTTGAACGTATTCACCTTCGATGTTGAATTTGTCGAAACCGAAGTAAACGGTGTTGTAACGTTGTTGAAGATCTTCAACAGAGTAACCACCGAAAGTTTGGCCGTTGTTGTTAGCACCGTTGCCTGCTGCATCGTTGTTTGATGAGCTACATGCTGCTAATGCAGCTACTGAACCAGCAACTAATAATGATTTAACAAATTTGTTCATTAGATTTCTCCTCAATGAGTTCTTTTATTTAGTCAAATATGGCGACCAAGCAGGAAATTTCACTTGGCCATTACTTCCTGGAAGACTCGCCTTAAAGCGACCATCTGCAGAAACTAATTGTAACACCTTTCCTAACCCTTGTGTAGAGCTGTAAATAATCATGATACCGTTAGGCGAAATGCTTGGGCTTTCACCTAAGAAAGATGTACTTAATACTTCAGAGCTACCGGTTGTGAGATCTTGTTTCACCACGTTGTTATTACCGTTGATCATCACAAGTGTTTTACCATCGCTACTGATTTGCGCACTACCGCGACCACCTACTGGTGACGCACCACCACCGCTTGCGCTCATGCGATAAACTTGTGGGGAACCACTTCTATCTGAAGTAAAGAGAATTGAGCTACCATCTGGAGACCATGACGGTTCTGTATTATTACCCGCACCGCTAGTTAATTGAGTAGGTTTTCCTCCATTTGAGCTCATTACATAGATGTTTAATAAACCATCTTGTGAAGAAGCAAACGCAAGTTTAGAACCGTCTGGAGAGAACGCTGGTGCACCGTTATGACCAGGGAAAGAAGCAACCACTTTACGAGAACCTGAACCTAAGTCTTGTACAACAAGTTGTGATTTTTTGTTCTCAAAAGATACGTAAGCTAAACGTTTACCATCTGGAGACCATGCTGGAGACATAATTGGTTGTGAGCTACGATTTACAATGAATTGATTGTACCCATCATAATCTGCTACACGAACTTCATAAGGTTGTGATCCACCATTTTTTTGTACCACATAAGCAATACGCGTTCTGAATGCACCACGAATACCGGTTAATTTTTCAAATACTTCATCACTCACTGTATGTGCACCGTAACGTAACCATTTATTAGTCACGGTATAGCTATTTTGTGCAAGTACTGCACCTGGTGTACCTGATGCGCCCACAGTATCAACTAACTGATAAGAAATGTTATAACCGCTACCAGTTGAAGTCACTTGACCTACAACAACAGCATCAATACCTAAAGCAGTCCAAGCCTCTGGTTTCACTTCAGCTGCGGTTGTTGGTTGTTGTGGCATTTGGCTTACTGGAATTGGATTAAATTTACCACTATTACGTAAGTCATCCGCAACAATTTGACCAATATTTTCTGGTGCAGAACCTGCGAAAGGAACAACTGCGATAGGACGAGCCCCATCAACACCTTCATCAATCACAATTCGAACTTCATCTTCTGCCATTGCTGTGCTTGCAAATGCAAACATCACCACAAATAGCCCCATAACACGTTTGATCAATTTCATTTAATCACCTTATTTTAACGTTGTTATTTTTCTAAAACCGATTATCGAGCATTGATATCAAAATCGATAGCCGGCGCTTTATATTTCTCATACACTGCATCAGATGGTGCTGCTGGAACTTTTTTCGTTCTTGCCACCGCACTTAATGCTGCAGTACAGATATCATCAGGTCCAGAAACTCGTTGGTAAGCTAAAATAGTACCATCTCGACCGAGTTGAATTTTAATACGGCAAACTTTACCGGCAAAACTTGGATCTTTTAAGAAACGGCGTTGAATTTCACGTTTAATCACACCTGCATATTGGTCACCGACCTTGCCACCGTCTCCAGCCCCAAGTCCCGCACCACTACCTTGTGTACCGCCTTTATTCGCATTGCCACCTTTAGATGCGCTACCACCACCGATGTCACCACCGTTCATGAAATCATCTAAAGCTGCTTGATCCGCTTTACGTTTTGCTGCATCAGCTTTGGCTTTCGCATCAGCCTTCGCTTTAGCTTCTGCATCCGCTTTAGCTTTTGCTTCTGCCTTGGCTTTTGCTTCAGCCTCTGCTTTCGCTTTTGCATCAGCCTCTGCTTTCGCTTTCGCCTTAGCATCTGCTTCTGCTTTAGCCTTGGCGTCTGCCTCAGCTTTTGCCTTCGCTTTTGCTTCAGCCTCTGCTTTAGCTTTCGCCTCAGCCTTGGCTTTAGCATCTGCTTCTGCTTTTTCTTTCGCTTTTTGAGCTTCAGCTTGTGCCTTCGCTTTCGCCTCTTCTTCAGCCTGTTTAGCGGCTGCCGCTAAACGTTTTGCCTCGGCTTCAGCTTTCAACTTCGCGGCCTCTGCAGCTTGTTTTGCTTTTGCTTCTTCAGCTTGTTTCTGTTTTTCTAACGCCTCTTGACGAGCAAGCTCTTGTTGCTGTTTTTGCTTTTGCTTTTCAATTTCTTGCTGCTTTTGTTTTTCAAGTTCTTTTTGACGTTGAATTTCCTGCTGACGCTTAATCTCTTCTTGTTTCGCAATTTCTTGCTGATTTGGTTCAGGTTCAGGCTCTGGTTTTTTCTCTTCAACTACAGGCTCTGGTTTCTTCTGTTTATCAGTTTGACCTTTTTTCTGTTGTTGAATACGTCCCCATTCCTGTGCTGCGCTGCCAGTATCGACCATCACAGCTCCCATGGCATCACCTTCACCTTCTCCACCACCCATTATTTCAACGGTTTGATAAAGAGAGCTCCAAATCAACAAACCAAACAATGCAAGGTGCATCGCAATAGAGATGACAAACTCATTTGCACGTTTTTTTCGTCGATTATTCTGCACGGTTTTACCTACTTATTCTTAAATTGGGTTGGTCATTAAACCCACAGACTTAATGCCGGCAAGATGTAGTAAATTCAGTGCTTTAATCACTTCTTCATAAGGTACATCTTTTGCTCCGCCCACTAAGAACATTGTGTTATTGTCTTTATCAAATTCTTGTTTTGATAATTGGGTTACCATTTCTTCGTTAAGGCCTTCTTGGCGTTGACCACCAATAGAAATCGAATACTGCCCTACACCTGCTACTTCTAAGATAACCGGTGTTTTATCTTCATTTGATACATTTTGACTTTGCACCGAATCAGGGAGTTCTACTTGAACGCTCTGACTGATAATCGGCGCGGTTGCCATAAAAATTAACACTAAAACTAAAAGAACATCGAGAAATGGCACGATGTTAATTTCAGATTTAATGTCTTTACGCTGACGACGAGCCATAATTTCCTCTAAAACTTCGCTAAAATCCACCGCACTTTTCGTTTTATTTATTAAGTGCGGTCAATTTTTCATTTATTTTTAATGGGGCGCTTTACCAAAAGCTTGACGATGTAAAATTGTGGTGAATTCATCAATGAAGTTACCATAATTTTGTTCAATCGCATTTACACGTAAGCTTAAACGGTTATACGCCATTACAGCTGGAATCGCCGCAAACAAACCGATTGCGGTTGCGATCAAGGCTTCTGCGATACCTGGCGCAACCATTTGTAATGTTGCTTGTTTCGCACCACTTAATGCCATAAATGCGTGCATGATCCCCCAAACAGTACCAAATAAACCGATATATGGACTTACAGAAGCCACTGTTGCTAAGAAAGGTACACGACTTTCAAGAGCTTCTACTTCACGATTCATCGCAAGGTTCATCGCACGAGTCGTACCTTTAATAATAGCTTCTGGCGCATTCGCGTTCACTTGTTTTAAGCGAGAGAATTCTTTAAAGCCGACAAAGAAAATTTGTTCGCTACCTGTTAATACTTCACGACGATTAGATAAACCATCATAAAGTTTATTTAAATCTTCACCAGACCAGAAACGATCTTCAAAAGTGTTCGCTTCTTTTAACGCGCTCGTCAAAATACGGCTACGTTGAATGATGATTGCCCAAGAAATAATTGAGAACGAAATTAAGATCACAATTACAAGTTGAACAACGATACTCGCTTTTAGAAAAAGATCTAAAAAGTTCAATTCTGCAGTCATTGCATACTCCGAAAAGTTATTTACTTTAAAAATGCCGCTTTTAATTCTTCAGGAATTGCGACAGGTTTCATTTTGCCTAGATCAACACAGGCTACCTTAACAGTAGCCTTTGATAACACCACCGTCTCACGAACTAACCGCTGTTCAAAGAGGATTGTCGCCCCTTTCACTGCCGTTATTTCAGTTTCGACAATAAGATAATCATCCAATTTTGCCGGAATACTATAGTCAATAGACATGGTTTTGACCACAAAAGCGACTTGTTGTTCCTGCAATAATAATTGTTGGGAAAAATTAAGCGTTCTTAAATATTCAGTTCGCGCACGTTCAAAAAAATGTAAGTAACGTGCGTGATACACTACTCCGCCTGCATCCGTGTCCTCATAATAAACACGAACCGGAAAGGTAAAACATTGGTTATTCAAAATAATGCTCAAATTATCAGCCATAACAAGCCGCTTATTTTAGAACCTGTTCATAAGATGTGCAAGATCCAAATAATAATATTTGTCTATCGTTCTTATAATAACCAATGCTGAACAATGGCGATTATTGTGGTGAAATAACCAATAAATGGCAAGAAAACAAGCTGCCATATTGCCCGACGAATATCAAATCCAATGCCGTGGATCCATAAATTAATCAATCCCCAAAAGATTGCGAGAATCCAAGCAGGATGAGCAGTTCGAAGTGCGGTCGAAAATTGACTTAAATTTAAAAAGAAAGCTGCAGTTAAAAATAACGCTAAAATAAACGAAAGGGTTCGCAAGGAACCCTTATTACTTAATTGATAGAGTGAATTAATCATCATTACTCGTCAAATTTACCTGACTTTTCTTTACCAATGGTTAATTTAGCACTCACCATAACTGCAGCCAACACACCCACTACCCAAATTGCATATAACATATTGTTTCTCCTTAGTATAATGAGTTTTTGTTGTCTTCAACAAAGCTTTCATCCAAGCGACCAAACATTTTGTAGTATGACCAAATGGTGTAAAGCAATGAGATGGTAACAAATACTAGTGCCAAGTAGAACATTAAGGTTAATGTTAATTCACTTGACGTTGCATCCCACATTAACAAGCTTTGTTCTGGATGAGTACTTGAAGGCATTACAAATGGGAACATTGATACTGCCGCAGTGATAATTACACCAGCCATTGTTAATACTGAGAATAAGAACGCGAAACCACAACGATTTGCTTTAGATGCAACCACATTCAATAATGCACCAACTACTGCTAATGCTGGGAATGCCCATAAAGCTGGATTTTCATTGAAGTTTTTGAACCATGCACCTGCTTCAACTGCCACTTGTTTACCTGAAGCTGGCGCTGATGCTGCAAAGTGATCCACTGCGCTAGTCACAACATACCCGTCTTTGAAAGAAAGCCACACACCTGCAAGTACAAAAGTAATTAATGTCACTAATGCACCGATTTGTGTAATTGCTCTTGCACGATCACGCAATGCTGCAGTGGTTTTCATTTGTAACCAGTTTGCACCGTGAGTCACTAGCATTGCAAGGCTTAACACACCGCAAAGTAATGCGAATGGATTTAATAATGCAAAGAAAGAACCTGTGTAAGTAGCTTGTGAAAGCTCATTTAATTCGAATGGTACACCTTGTAATAAATTACCAAATGCTACACCGAATACTAATGCAGGTACAAAACCACCCGCAAATAAGCCCCAATCCCACACAGCACGCCATGTTGGATTATCAATTTTCGCACGATATTCAAAACCAATTGGACGGAAAAATAACGCGGCTAACACGAGGAATAAGGCAATATAGAAGCCTGAAAACGCCACAGAGTAAACAATCGGCCATGCCGCAAAGATTGCACCACCAGCGGTTAATAACCAAACTTGGTTACCATCCCAGTGTGGAGCAATAGAGTTAATCATAATTCGTTTTTCTACTTCTTTCTTACCTGCTACTGGTAAAAGTGCGGTCACGCCCATATCGAATCCATCTGTTACAGCGAAACCGATAAGCAATACAACAACTAGCACCCACCAAATAATACGTAGAATTTCATAATCAAGCATAATCCATCTCCTGCTTATTTAGATGATTGCTCAAAATAGTATTTGCCGGTTTTCAATGCACTTGGACCTAAACGTGCATATTTAAACATCAAATACATTTCCGCAATAATGAAGAAGAAGTAAAGTACACAAATTAAACCGATAGAGAACCATAAGTCACCTACACTCAAGTTAGAGGCAGACACACCCACCGGTAATACTTCATAAATCGCCCATGGTTGACGACCAAATTCAGCTAAGAACCAACCAAATTCAATCGCTAAGAATGGCAATGGAATACCCCAAAGCAATGCTTTAAGTAATAAGCGAGAAGAAGTCACTTTGTTACGTAAATTTTGAACAAATGCACCAAAGGTCAGTAAAATAATTAAACCACCTGCGGCTAACATACCACGGAATGCCCAGAAGTTAGGACCGACATTTGGAATAGTATCACGTGCTGCTTGTTTAATTTGTTCATCCGTTGCATCAACAACTTTATCTGTGTAACGTTTTAATAATAAACCGAAACCTAAATCACCTTTGACTTCATCAAATTTTGCTTTAGTTTCAGGATTTACTTGGCCTGCTGATTTTTTCTCTGCTTTTAATTGCGTGAATAAATCATAAGCAACCATACCGTTACGAACACGACCTTCATTTTTCGCTTGAATATCTTTCAAACCAACAATTTCAGTGTCTAAAGAACGCGTTGCAATTAAACCACCTAAGTAAGGGATTTCAATCGCAAAATCATTTTTCATTTCAGCGGTATTTGGAATCGCAACTGGATGGAATGGCGCTGGCGCAGGATGGGTATCAAACTCAGCTTCCATTGCAGCCAATTTCACAGGTTGTGCTTTACCAATTTCATAACCTGATTCATCCCCCATAATTAATACCGCTGATGCAGCGATAAAACCAAAAGTTGCCGCTACAGAGAATGAACGTTTAGCAAAACCAATATCGCGGCCTTTTAATAAATAGAATGCACTGATACCTAATACAAACATTGCACCGGTTGTATAACCTGCTGTTAATGTGTGTAAGAATTTACCTTGCGCAACTGGATTTAACCAAAGATCTAAGAAGCTGGTCATTTCCATACGAATGGTTTCAAAGTTAAACTCTGCCGCTACCGGATGTTGCATCCAACCATTCGCGACTAAAATCCACATCGCAGAAAGGTTTGAACCAAAGGCTACGCAGTAAGTTGCGAGTAAGTGTTTACCTTTAGTTAAACGATCCCAACCGAAGAAGAATAGACCCACGAAAGTGGACTCTAAGAAGAACGCAAGTAATGCTTCGATTGCTAATGGCGCACCGAAAATATCACCTACATAGTGAGAATAATAAGACCAGTTTGTCCCGAATTGGAACTCCATGATAATACCGGTCGTCACCCCTAGAGCAAAGTTAATACCAAATAACTTACCCCAGAATTTTGTCATATCTTTATATACTTCTTTGCCCGTTTTAACATAAATGGTTTCCATGATCACAAGAACGAAAGATAAACCTAATGTTAATGGTACAAAAATGAAGTGATATAACGCAGTTAATGCAAACTGCAAGCGTGAGAGATCAACAACGTCTAACATCTCAACTCCTTGTATAAATCTACAAGATTTTCACTTTATGATTACCAAGGATAACCCCAAATAACCACCCCAAACTACTCAACAGAAATTGTTAAGAAATATTGAATTATTTACGTAATAATTGCCTTTTCTATTCTCAAAACAGAATACAGTAACCAATTACAGTATAAATATTCAAAAATTTGCCCTATTCTACTACTATTTATGAGGATAAAAAACAGAAAAAACCGTTATCTTGATCACATTTTTTGATATAAGTTACAAAATACCCTATTTTGCATAACAATGACAAAATTGATCCACATCAAATTCTGTATTTTTTGCTCAAAATGGAAAAATTTATCTATCACAAGGAAACTTTATTTAAAAAAAATGGACAAAATAATCACTAGACAGGGCTGCAAGATTTTGCTATTTTTTAGCCTAATAATATTTGGAAAGATTTGTAGGGATTTACAATGAAAAAAATTTGCGTAATTTTGACCGCACTTTTCGGTTCTATGGCATTATCTGCTACCGCAGCACCTCTTACAGAAAACAAAGCTGCTCTTCCACAACAATGTACACAGTTATTTAAAGAAACAGAAAATTTGATTGCTCAAGCAGAAAAACAGCCTGGCACTCATACTCAAGTAGGTAAAATCAAAAGTAAACTTAATCAAAGCAAACAGCAAATTCTCGAGATGGAATTAGCGACTCAACAAAAAAGCTGTGATGTGGGTTTAGCAAGATTAAATAGCATGAAGAGCTATACTGAAGGAACTAACTAAGCAGGTTTCAAAAAGAAAGGACATATTGATATCAATATGTCCTTTTTTCTATCTCTTATTCTGACGGCTTCTGAAGTCCGAAGTGTCGATAAGTTAACGAGGTCGCAATTCGGCCTCGAGGCGTACGCTGTAAAAACCCTTGTTGAATCAAGTAAGGTTCTAAAACATCCTCGATAGTGTCTCGTTCTTCACCTATTGCTGCAGCCAAGTTATCTAACCCAACTGGTCCACCATCAAAACGTTCAATCACTGCGGTAAGCAATTTTCTATCTAAGTAATCAAAGCCCGCATCATCTACATCTAACATTGAAAGCGCTTGCTTCGCAATGTCTGCCGATATAATGCCATCATTACGCACATCAGCAAAATCTCGAACGCGACGCAATAAACGGTTTGCAATACGAGGGGTGCCACGTGAACGACGAGCCACTTCAAAAGCGGCTTTATCTTCTAATTCCAGATTTAAGCAAGAGGCACTTCTTGTCACAATAGAAGTTAAATCTTCAACGGAATAAAATTCTAAACGCTGAACAATACCAAAACGATCACGTAGTGGTGAAGTTAAAGAACCCGCTCGAGTTGTTGCACCAATTAATGTGAAAGGTGGCAAATCCAATTTAATTGAGCGTGCAGCAGGGCCTTCACCGATCATAATATCCAACTGATAATCTTCCATTGCTGGATAAAGCACTTCTTCAATCGCTGGGGAAAGACGGTGAATTTCATCAATAAACAACACATCATGGGGTTCAAGATTTGTCAGCATTGCTGCCAAATCCCCTGCTTTTTCAAGAACAGGCCCTGATGTGGTGCGAATATTCACACCCATTTCATTCGCAACAATATTAGCTAGCGTCGTTTTTCCTAAACCTGGAGGGCCGAAGATCAAAAGATGATCTAAGGCATCTTGACGCAATTTTGCCGCCTTAATAAAAATATCCATTTGCTCTCGCACTTGCGGCTGTCCCACATAGTCCGCTAAAAGCTTTGGACGAATCGCACGATCGATGACATCTTCATCCATCTTTGCCTGACTGCTAATAATTCTATCTGCTTCGATCATATCTGTTTAATCTTTATAATGCGGCTTTTAAGGCTTCGCGAATTAATTGCTCACTGCTTAAATCTGCTTTAGCCACTTTTTTCACCATTTTTTCAGCATCGGTTGGTTTATAGCCTAACGCAATCAGCGCAGCAACCGCTTCATCAGCTGAGCTCTCAGCTTGGCGCAATTCTGACGTTGAAGGAATATGCTTGCTCTCCACAAAGAAATCACTTTGGCGAACATCTTTAAACTTCCCTTTTAACTCTACCAATAAACGTTCAGCCGTTTTCTTGCCCACCCCAGGGATTTTAACTAATTTTGACAGTTCTTCTCGTTCAATAGCATAAGCAAACTGCTCTACTGACATTGCAGATAAAATTGCAAGTGCTAATTTAGGACCAACACCATTAGTTTTAATTAATTCACGGAATAAAGTGCGGTCAGTTTTTTGGGCAAATCCAAAAAGAAGATGAGCATCTTCACGCACAACAAGATGGGTAAATAAAGTAGTTTCTTTCCCAATTTCAGGTAAGTCATAAAAACTGGTCATCGGTAACAATAATTCGTAACCGACACCTTGTACATCAAGCAAAATTTCAGGTGGTTGTTTTTCTAATAAGATGCCTTTTAAACGACCGATCATAAGATTTCCATGTAAAAAAATTTTGCATAGAATAAAATAAAACTGGATATTAATCCAGTTAAATTTTTAATCTAAATCGACCTCGGCTGTACCTTGTTTTTAAAAGTGCGGTCATTTTTTCGTGTGTTTCTGTGGTTTTGACCGAGCCTGCAATATGCAAGGAATGTTGAATGGTATGAGCATGAGTGATCGCAATGGCTAAAGCATCTGCCGCATCAGCTTGTGGTTTATCTGAAAGCTTCAAAATTCGTGTCACCATGTCTTGAACTTGAACTTTATCTGCAGAACCAATCCCAACGACAGTCTGTTTCACCAAACGAGCGGCATATTCAAATACCGGTAAATCATGGTTCACGGCTGCCACAATCGCCGTACCACGTGCTTGCCCCAGTTTTAAAGCTGAATCCGCATTTTTAGCCATAAACACTTGTTCAATGGCAAACATATCGGGCTGGAATTGTGTGATGATTTCTGTTACGCCAGCATAAATTCGTTTTAAGCGTGTAGGTAAATCCTCTACCTGCGTGCGGATTGCTCCACTACCGAGATATTCTAAATGCCGACCATTTTGTCTAATCACACCATAGCCTGTTACACGAGAACCTGGGTCAATGCCTAAAATAATACTCATAAATTCTCAAAAATAAACGGCCGGTCAATGCCGGCCGTTTTTAGCGTTAATTATTGGTTTGCTTTTGCAGTTGCTTTTGCATCTACATCACAGTTTTTCACAACAATTTTATCTGCTTTTTTGTCTTTGATTAAAAGATTTACTGGCGCAACAGAATCAAATTTATCTAAAGTTAAACCACTATCTACGTTCCAAACATATTTGCCTGAAGTAAATGAAGTGAAGTCTTTTTGAGCTGCATCACGAGCAAAATCTTTCGCGATAACTTTGTTACCCACCATCACCATTGCCGCTGTTGGCTCTTGGTTTTCGAATTGATAAACTGCAGTTACAGTTTTCTTGTTACAAGTATAAACTACTGTTTTATCCGTTACAGTAGGTGCTGCAGTTTGCTCTGCTTTATTTTCCACTTTTGGTGCTTCGCTTGCACAAGCTGATAAAACAACAAGAGCGGCCATTGCAGGTAATACTTTAGCTAATTTCATTCTAAATCTCCTTAAAATTACAGCTGAGCTGCAACTTCATCACTAATTTCACCGTTATGATATACGTTTTGTACATCGTCACAGTCTTCTAACATGTCAATTAAACGCAACAATTTAGGCGCAGTTTCAAGATCAAGATCAACTGTTGTTGATGGAATCATTGTCACTTCTGCATTATCAATTTTAAATCCTGCTGCTTCGATTGCATCGCGCACAGAACCTAAATCTTCCCACGCGGTATAGATTTCAAATGATCCATCATCTTGCGGTTGAACATCATCCGCACCGGCTTCAATTGCCGCCTCCATTAACGCATCTTCTTCACCTTGGCTAATTAAAATCAAGCCTTTTTTGCTGAATAAGTAGCCCACAGAACCTTCTGTCCCTAAGTTGCCACCACATTTAGTAAAACTTGGGCGAACCTGTGAGATGGTTCGGTTTGCGTTGTCACTTAGACACTCAACCATCACAGCAGTTCCACCCGGACCATAACCTTCGTAAATTCTTGTTTCCATATTGGTGTCATCACCACCACCCACACCGCGTTCAATCGCACGGTTAATGGTGTCGCGAGTCATGTTGCTCGATAAGGCTTTATCTACTGCCGCACGTAGACGCGGGTTCGCACTTACATCACCGCCACCAATTTTTGCCGCAGTGACTAATTCACGAATTAATTTTGTAAAAATTTTACCGCGTTGCGCATCTTGTGCTGCTTTACGGTGTTTAATATTTGCCCACTTACTATGGCCTGCCATGTTGTTTTCCTTCTTATCTTAAAAACGTTTTTAAATGAAATCCTCTTCTATAGAGGAAAGCCGTTCATCAAATATTTTTTGATGGCCTCGGCATTATTCGGTGATTTCGTCATTTGGATCGCATCTTCTGGTAAAACCCATTGATACGCCAAATGCTCACTTAATATCGGTTTAAATTCCTGCTCAACTGCCAATAAAAACCAATTTTCATGACAGTGAGTCACATTCGGTGCGTATTTATAGCGGAAATGTGGGAAAATTTCAAATTCTATACTCTCTTTACAATCAAAAAGTGCGGTCGAATTTTCTTCTATTTTTAATCCTACTTCTTCCCAAACTTCTCGAATTGCTGTTTCTCTTGGTGTTTCATTGGTTTCCAGTGTCCCCGTAACGGATTGCCAAAAACTGGGATCATCTTGGCGCTGAAGCATTAGAACACGATGCGTGCTTTCCGCATAAATTACCACGAGAACCGATTGATTATTTTTATATTTCAAGCTCGTCATCTACATGATTGAGAATGGACAGCATCATACCTTTTCTACTAAAAACTTTCAAAAAAATTACCGCACTTTAAAACTAAAGTGCGGTAATTATCTCAATTATTTTAGTTTAACCAGCCAGCTTGTTGGGCGATAAATAATCCTGCAAAGGCTGTTAAGTAGAATAAACCGATAAGGGATAACCACAATAATCCGCCTTTTACACTGTGTTTCGCATGCTTAGTCAAAGATAAATTCAACCAAGCAAAGATTGGTGCAGAAACAAATGAAGCAATCATCGCGAATTTCAGCATTGGGCCTACTGCATTATTAAAGTAGAAAATAATCGCTAAACCAGATAACGCCGCAAAAATCATACCGATATTAAGAATTCTCACAGAGCTTTCTTGTTTACCGAATAAGATACGCAAAGATTCAACATTAGTACGAGAATAACCATCAATTACTGTAATTGTTGTACCAAACATACACATGAACGCAATTACTGCAATTAATAAGCGAGACCATTCACCAATAGTACTTGCATACATATTGATAAGTTGTGCGATATATTTTCCGCCAACCATCTCTACGGTTTCTGGAGAACCATATTGTACCAATGCACCAAGCGCTAAAAATACGACAGCTAAAATTGCTGTACCGATATAACCCACGTTGAAGTCAAATAAACCATCTTCATAAGATACTTTCGTTAGACGACGTTTTGCCACCACCCACATAGAGTTAACAGCAGAAATTTCAATTGGTGCAGGCATCCAGCCCATTAAGGCCACTAAAAACGCTAATTTACTTAATTCCCATGGAGAAGGCGCTACAAAATCAGGTGTGGCTACGCCATTGATACCATTACGCATAAAAGCAATCACGACAGCGCTCACGGTTGTTACCGTTAAAGCAATCATGATGATTTTCGATAAGCTATCTAATAAACGGTATTTACCCAACAATAAAATGCCGGTTGTCACAAGAATCACTAATGAGCTTAATACTGGCATCGGTAGTGGAATTGGCGTAATGAAGGTTAAAATTGCTGCCGTTAATAATCCTACTGCAGCAGTATTAATTACTGTGGCAAAAACGTTTAAAGCAAGGAATAACCAAAGGTAGAACTTCCCTTTTTGACGGTAACCTTCTAACAAGGTATTACCGGTATCTAGGGTATATTGAACACCGAAACGGAAGAAAGGATATTTAAATAAGTTAGCAAGAATCACAATGCTCACTAATTCCCAACCATAGATCGCCCCCGCTTGAGTGGATGCAATAATATGCGAACCACCAACAGCTGCTGATGCCATCACGATGCCAGGACCTAAGGCAGAGAATTTACTCGCCCATGTTGATTTTTCTACTGGAGTTGAAACTTCACTCATAAAATGTTCTCTTATAAATTAATCATAAATCGAAAAAGGCCTTATTTATAATAGAATTTTATCCTTGAGTAAAGTAAATAAAGTTCCATTTAAAGAAGAATAAAAGTGTAAAAATCTAATTATTTTTAAATTTCAGGATATAATTTCAAAACAAATAAAACCACATCATATTCATACCAAAAAAGTGATGTATTTAAGTGAATAAAATTTTTTCAATAAAAAGAAAGTGCGGTCAAAATCAGTTGAATTTTTGACCGCACTTATATCGTATTAGCTCATACTAGATACTAAAAACTAGAATAGTCATGAGAAACAAGTCCCCTCTACTCTGACACTTTTGAAGTTTGAGTAAAATATTTATTTACACTTGGTCGATAGAGAATTAATCCAAACACAATTAAGCGAACGACTGAGCCAATAAATAAAGTTGAGTCAAGACCGTAGCTAATCCAGCTCCACACAATATATAAAAGAGCTGATATTATAAATAAGATCCGACCACTATTTTGCCCTTCAAGCAATTTAATACCTGTAAGAAAAATTAATACACCCAGAACAAAATTTATTAGGTATAGTCTCAAAATCTGATCGAAACTTAAACTAAATGTTTCTTCAAATAATGAAAAAAGTAGGGAAAAGCAATCACTAGCTCCCCCCAGTATGTATAACAAAGCAATCACACTTACAGATATTGGGCGTTCCATTTTATACCTTGCAATAACACCTATAACTTAATAAACCAAAAAATCGACCGTAAAACTACGGTCGATTTTAAAAACAGAAACTACTCAGCTTTAGTCACTGCAATACTCAACTCAGCTAATGCCTGTGGATTCGCAAAACTTGGCGCTTCAGTCATTAAACAAGCTGCGGCTGTTGTTTTCGGGAATGCAATCACATCACGGATATTTTCAGTGCCTGTTAAAAGCATGGTTAAACGGTCTAAACCAAATGCTAAACCAGCATGTGGCGGTGTACCGAATTTTAATGCATCTAACAAGAAACCGAATTTTTCGCGTTGTTCTTGTTCGTTGATACCAAGAATGCGGAATACCGTTTGTTGCATTTTTGGATCGAAAATACGCACAGAACCACCACCTACTTCATAGCCGTTGATCACCATATCGTAAGCATTTGCTACCGCACTTGTTGGATCGGCTTCTAATTGCTCTGGGCTGAAATCTTTTGGTGAAGTGAATGGGTGATGCATTGCAGCAAGATTACCTTCATCGTCACGTTCAAACATAGGGAAATCAATTACCCAAAGCGGTTGCCATTCATCTAAACGAGTTAAACCAAGATCACGACCTAATTTCAAACGTAACGCACCCATTGCATCCGTCGTGGTTTGCCATTTATCTGCACCGAAGAATAAGATATCGCCAGTTTGAGCTTTCACGCGTTCAGCTAACGCTTTCCATACCTCTTCATTTAAGAATTTCGCAATCGGGCTTTGTACGCCTTCAAGACCAGCATTAATGTCATTTACTTTCGCCCAAGCCAAACCTTTTGCACCGTAAATGCCCACAAATTGTGTGTATTCATCAATTTGTTTACGAGTGATTTCAGTACCATTTGGTACACGAATGACTGCCACACGACCGTTTGGATTATTTGCAGGCTCATTAAATACTTTAAATTCAACATCTTTAACGATATCTGCCACATCAACTAATTCAAGCGGGTTACGCAAATCTGGTTTATCTGAACCAAAACGAGTCATCGCTTCTTGCCAGGTCATTTGTGGGAATTTACCTAAATCCACACCAATGATGTTTTGCCATAAACCGTGTACCATGCGTTCCATGATCTCACGTACTTCTGGCGCAGTTAAGAAAGAAGTTTCCACATCGATTTGGGTAAATTCAGGCTGACGGTCTGCACGTAAGTCTTCATCACGGAAACATTTTACGATTTGATAATAACGATCAAAACCAGACATCATGAGAAGCTGTTTGAAAAGCTGTGGTGATTGAGGTAATGCATAGAATTTGCCTTTATGTACACGACTTGGCACTAAATAGTCACGCGCACCTTCTGGCGTTGCTTTGGTAAGCATTGGGGTTTCAATATCAAGGAAACCATTGTCATCCATAAAACGACGCACAAAGCTGGTGATTTTTGCACGGGTTTTCAAACGTTGTGCCATTTCTGGACGACGTAAATCTAAATAACGATATTTTAAACGTTGTTCTTCGGTGTTATTTTGGTTGAAGTCTAATGGTAAAACGTCAGAAGCATTGTAGATGCGTAATTCTTTCGCTAATACTTCTACTTCGCCTGTCGCCATATTTTTATTAACTTGATTATCAGGACGCGCGATTACTTCACCTTTAATTTGAATACAAAATTCATTACGTAAGCTCGAAGCTGCAGTTAACGCTTCTTGATATTTCGGGTCAAAACAAACTTGTACGACACCATCGCGATCACGCATATCAATAAAAATTAAACCACCTAAATCGCGACGACGGTGAACCCAACCGCTTAATGTTACTTCTTGTCCAATATGGTTGCGGTTTAATGCACCGCAATAATGTGTACGCATCATTTCTATATTCCTTTCATTTTTCTAAAAATGGATAATTAACACGTTGATTATACGGAAAAAGACATGCCTTTTAAATTGAAAAGCGAAATTTATTTGATCCTTTAAAAACTTTCACTAAAATGACCGCAGTTTTTTGCATTTTATCTAAATAAATGCCCTCTCAATACAACAACAGAACTCAATCATGATGAAAGATACAATTTTTGCAGCCCCGATCGAAAAACTGGGCGATTTTACTTTTGATGAAAGCGTGGCGGAAGTGTTCCCCGATATGATTCAACGCTCGATTCCGGGCTACTCCAACATTATCACGGCGATTGGTATGTTGGCTGAGCGTTTTGTGACTGCAGACAGCCAAGTCTATGATTTGGGCTGTTCACGCGGTGCGGCAGCTCTTTCTATGCGACGTAATATTAAACAACCGAATGTGAAAATTATCGGTGTCGATAATTCTTTGCCAATGGTGGAACGCTGCCGTCAGCACGTTGCGGCTTATCATAGTGATGTACCCGTAGAAATTCTTTGCGATGATATTCGTCAAATTGAAATTAAGAACGCCTCAATGGTAGTGCTCAACTTCACATTGCAATTTTTACCACCGGAAGATCGTGTAGCCTTGATCACCAAAATCTACCAAGGTTTAAACCCAAATGGTGTATTAGTGCTCTCTGAAAAATTCCGTTTTGAAGATGAAAAAGTGAATGAGTTGCTTATTGACCTCCACCACCAATTCAAACGTGCTAACGGTTACAGTGAGCTTGAAGTGAGCCAAAAACGCACCGCACTTGAAAATGTAATGCGTACTGACTCGATTAATATCCACAAAGAGCGGTTAAAAAACATCGGATTTTCACACGTCGAATTATGGTTCCAATGTTTTAATTTTGGGTCAATGATTGCAGTGAAATAATCATAACCCAATCAATAATCTAAAAAATAAGGGCGTATCAAATACGCCCTTATTTGTCACCAATGCTTTATAGCCCTTTTAAATCCTTATCCAATAAACGAGCTAGCAACAAAATACCGTCTTTAAAGCGATACTCTGCATATTCTGCTTGTGCATAATGTTCACCTTTCCCTTCCGCAAAGAAATAGTCTTGGCTTGGTAATTTAGGAAGCCGACCACCTTTATAACGAATTGGTAAATAAACATTTGGTGTGCAATGTTTAAAATCTGTTGGTATCTCTGATTGCTCCTCACAAAATGTCGCAACATGATTTTTATCAAGATGAACAAGGATATAAGCTTTTTTCCCCGAAGGACTTGATTCATCTATACCAGTGGTTTCAGTGGTTTCATTAGCTTCACCAGCATCAATAGACTCACTAGTTTCAAGAGACTCATTCGATTCAGGTAAAACCTGACTTTGCTGAAACTCAGATAAAATAGCGTAATTCAATACCATATAATCCCCTTGCATCAATGAACGAGGATCCACAGGGGCGATTTTTAAGACAACAGGCTTACCGGTAGCCAGCACATCTTCAAATTGCTGTACTTTATAGTTCACCGCCCCCAATAACGCAATCACAAAGACGCCAACAAGCCAAATCGGTGCTTTAAAAACAGAATGGTTTTCGACCGCACTTTGTGAAGGCGCTTTATAACGTGCATGCAAGAATAAAGTAACAATCGCAAAAATAACGGCAAAGCTTACTAGCAATACCCCTTTATAGAGTAATGGGATGCTTAATTGGTAATAGAACCCACCTAAATAAACAACAAAGGCAAATACCAAAAGACCGAAGAACGCACGGCTGTCCGTCCAATAAACAAGCAATAATAACGCTGTTAAATATAAAATGACGGGTATCCCAACAAAGCCTAATGCAAATAAGGTTAATACTAATAAAATTAACACTGCTTCTGTGTGTTTGGATTCACTATGCTTATTCATTAGTGCATAGACAATTAATGGTAATGCACAGACAATTAAATATAAGATATGGCTAACATCAAACTGGAAGTGTGACCAAAATTGTCCACTTAAAACTTGCAACACATTATCAAGACTCATCGAGTCTGCTGGCATGACATCACTTGAAACATCTGTATCAATAAGGCCATAATCTACCCAAGGAATCGTCATATACGACGGCACAGAGATCCATAGAGAGAATAATACTGTTCCCCAGGCAATAGGCTTTAAATGAATTCGCGCTGATTGATTAGGTCGCATGACCCAATAAAAGAGTACAATCGAACTCAGGAGCTGGATTTTATTAAACCATGCGTTATTAAACCATGTGTTATTCAAGCTGTAATTATGGAAATATAGATTATAGGAAATTTGCCAAAAAACGAGAAGCTGGGTAACCAGAAGAATTCTCACTAAAGAATTCGGCATCAATTTGTAGCTAACGATAATAATAACTGGAAAAATCAGTGCGGAGATAAAGATACCGAAATTTGAATCCTCGCTAAATTCATATCCTAATAAAAGAAAAAAATCATCAAATTTAACAAGCAAATAGAATCCTAAAAAACTGTTTGCGATTAGAAAAAATAAACCTGCTAAAATTGTAGTGTATTCATTTTTATCTTTATTTAAGGTAATCGCCCAAGCTATACCAAATAAAAGAATACCAAAGATTAATGCACCAGATTCTGATAAACCTAAAGCAAAAAAGAACCAAACGCCTATAGTAACGACAGCTATCAATAAGGCAACCACCCATAATATTGAAATCGCCCAATGGAATCTCTTATTATTTGGATATTCTTGTTTATAGCGTTTCACTAACCACTTGATTGCCATGACAGTGAAAGTAAAGCCAATTAATCCTAAAACCACCCCCTCTTCTACACCACGAATCAAAATAGATGCCAAAAAGCAATAAGCGCCAAGTAAGGCTAGGACTGAAATAATTAAATTAATAAAATCAAAGCGATATTTGTGATATACATAAAGTGCGATTAAGGCAGGAATAGCAATTAGCAAAGAACTGAGTGATGAACGACCAAGCTCACCCCAAGCATAAGCATAAAAGTACACATCATAAATTACTATTAAACCGAATAAACTGGCAAAAGTCAGTACTAGAAATACTTTGGGTAAAATGCGCCAATGTTGGTCATGAAAAGTTTTACTGAATAATTCCGATATCACCAGTAATCCAGCATTAATCAACACGGCATAACACATTGAGTTATGCGAGTTTTGTTCATTAAATAAATAAAACGCAACATTGGCGGTGGCAGCAAATAATAATGCAGAGGCCACATTCGGAAATAATAATAAAAATGGAAGTTGGCAAAGTGTCCAAACAGCAAATAACTGCCATACATCGGCCCCCGTTTGATAGGTTTGGCCGACTAAGGCAAATAAAGCACCAATCAAGACAGAAACAACAAAAAAGAGGCTATATGTCTTCCACTTTAATTTTTCTTTGGCTTGTCGACGACTCTCTCGAATAAAGCAATAAATACCTAATACCACTGTCACCACAAGCAATGTTTGTAAGCCATAAATTTTGGCTAAATCAGAAAAATAATCTAAATTAGCTGCAATTAACGTGATTACGCCACTCGTTAAAAAACCTACGGTTAATAATAAAAACAGTAAATTTAAATAACGTTGCCAAGAAAGATTAAAAAGGCCAGTTGTATTCATTCATTTTTTCCTTTTTATAAAAAGATCAGTATTATCTTAGCATAATAGTAAGGTAAATAAATAACTTAAAAAATGTAATGTGATTTACCCGAGTTTCGAAGATTAATTCGCGCCACATTGCATTTTATGGTAGAATTTTTAGCCTAAAGATAATGGAGAAGAACAACATGCAAATTTTACACACAATGCTTCGAGTAGGTGATTTAGACCGCTCTATTAAATTTTATCAAGATGTTTTAGGTATGCGTTTATTGCGTACGAGTGAAAACCCAGAATATAAATATACGCTTGCATTTTTAGGTTACGAAGATGGCGAAAGCGCTGCAGAAATTGAATTAACATACAACTGGGGCGTAGATAAATATGAACAGGGTACTGCGTATGGACATATTGCTATCGGCGTTGATGATATTTATGCTATTTGTGAAGCAGTTCGTGCAAGTGGTGGTAAAGTGACTCGTGAACCAGGCCCTGTTAAAGGTGGTACAACCGTTATTGCTTTCGTTGAAGATCCAGATGGCTATAAAATTGAATTTATCGAAAATAAAAGCTCAAAATCTGGTCTAGGCAATTAATTAAAAGTGCGGTTGATTTTTTCGCTCTTTTATAACGCAGGGTTACCTGCGTTATTTATTTTAAAGGATACAATATGTCCAATTCTCAAGAAATTCCTTATCACCACCAATTAAAAAATCGTTTTCGCGGCTACTTTCCTGTCATTATTGATGTGGAAACAGCGGGATTCGATGCAAAAAAAGATGCGCTTTTAGAGCTTGCAGCAATCACCTTAAAAATGGATGATAATGGCAATTTACAACCTGATCAAAAATGCCATTTTCATATTGAACCATTTGAGGGGGCGAATATTAATCCGGAATCACTCAAATTTAATGGGATTGATATTCACAATCCATTGCGTGGTGCCGTATCTGAATTAGATGCGATCACGGGATTGTTCCAAATGGTGCGTCGTGGACAAAAAGATGCGGAATGTCAGCGTTCTATCATCGTGGCACATAATGCGGCTTTTGACCAAAGCTTTGTCATGGCTGCGGCAGAACGTACTGGTGTAAAACGCAATCCATTCCACCCTTTTGGGATGTTTGATACGGCAACGCTTGCCGGTTTTATGTTTGGGCAAACGGTACTCGTCAAAGCATGCCAAGCGGCAAAAATTCCTTTTGATGGCAAACAAGCACACTCTGCGCTATATGATACTGAACGTACCGCAGAATTATTTTGCTATATGGTCAATCATTTAAAAGATCTTGGTGGTTTCCCACATATTGCTCAAACAGATGAAGCGGAAAAAACAGATGAAAATCAGACCGCACTTTAATTTTTAAAATTTTTTAGAAAAAAAACTTGCAATCATTTTCGCTTTACCGTATTTTAAGAAGTAATTCAATTTAGTTATCTAAATAAGAGAGTTTCAAATGAACTTTATCCTTCGTCACCATCATCGCCATTCAACTGAATAATCTTTCAGGCTGTTGGCGTGCTTGGAAGATTTCTTCCGAGCTGACAAGATAAAGATCAAAAAAATCTTACCCCTCGGAAGGCAACTTTCGAGGGGTTTTTGTTTTATTATTAATTTACAGGAGTTTATTACTATGCGACATTTAACCTTAAATCAATTTTCTTTTATGCGACCTTTTTCTTTTAATTAATCAATAAGGAACAACAATATGTTATCGAATCCCGTTGTTATTTCAATTGTCGTGCTACTGGCGTTAAGCTTGCTGCGCGTAAACGTGGTTATCGCACTGGTGATTTCGGCTCTGACTGCAGGCTTGTGTGGTGACTTAGGTTTAGGAAAAACCATTGAAGCCTTTACTGGAGGCTTAGGTGGTGGTGCTGAAGTAGCGATGAACTATGCCATGTTAGGTGCGTTTGCCATTGCGATTTCAAAATCTGGCATCACTGATTTGCTTGCCTACAAAATCATTACCCGAATGAATAAAACACCAACCGGAAAAAATTTAGCTTGGTTTAAATATACGCTACTGAGTATTTTACTTTTATTCGCTATTTCATCCCAAAACTTACTCCCAGTGCACATTGCGTTTATCCCGATTGTTGTGCCGCCGTTACTTTCTATTTTTAACCGTTTAAAAATCGACCGTCGTGCAGTCGCTTGTATTATTACCTTCGGTTTAACGGCAACTTATATGATCTTACCTGTCGGTTTCGGTAAAATCTTTATTGAAAGCGTTTTAGTTAAAAATATCAATCTTGCTGGTGCATCACTCGGCTTACAAACTAGTGTAGGTGAAGTTTCTCTTGCTATGCTTATCCCTGTTTCAGGTATGATTCTTGGTTTACTTACTGCTGTATTTGTTACCTATCGCAAACCGCGCGAGTATGTTGTGACAACGGCAGAACCAACTACAACTGAAATTGAACAACACATTGCAAATATTAAACCTATTCAAATTACCGCAAGTGCGGTTGCTATTGTCGCGACTTTTGCTACACAGCTTTTCACAAGCTCTACAATTATTGGTGGTTTAGTCGGTTTAACAATTTTCGGTGTATTCGGTATCTTCAAACTCAAGGAAAGTAACGATATTTTCCAACAAGGCTTACGTTTAATGGCTATGATCGGCTTTGTTATGATTGCAGCGTCTGGTTTCGCTAATGTGATTAATACCACAAGCGGTGTGAAAGAGTTAGTTGATGCACTTTCAACCGGTGCGATTCAAAGTAAAGGCGTTGCGGCATTCTTAATGTTACTCGTTGGGTTATTAATTACCATGGGTATTGGTTCTTCTTTCTCAACTGTACCAATTATCACCTCAATTTATGTACCACTTTGTCTCTCTTTTGGTTTCTCACCACTTGCGACAGTCGCTATCGTAGGTGTAGCAGCAGCATTAGGAGATGCGGGTTCACCGGCTTCTGACTCAACACTTGGGCCAACATCCGGTTTGAATATAGATGGTAAACACGACCACATTTGGGATTCTGTTGTACCAACCTTTATTCACTACAATATCCCATTATTAGCGTTCGGTTGGATTGCAGCCATGACCCTTTAATCGTTATAATCCCTGCATACATTATGCGGGGATTTTTTATGTCTATTCAATCATTACTCAATGCGCTCGAGCAAAAAGTACAGCAACTGACTCAAGCCTATCAAACTGACTCTGATAAAAAAATCAATGCGAAATTTAACCGCACTTTATTTACCGAAGATTTTGAAACCGTCGGTTTTTATCTCAAAGAAATCCAACAAAGCTTAACTAAGCTATGTAAAACTCCTCATCAAAATGAAGAACAAATTGTATTTATGGCAGAACATCTTTTAGGGCAATGTACCGCATTGACTGAAGCCATGAATCGCAAGCATAAAAAGCCCATTAAACCGAAAATAGCAGAGCCCCAAGTTGCAAGTAGCAAATCACAACATAGCATTCATCGCCTCCCTCCAAGAGAGCGTTTAGAGAAATATTATGAAGCCTTGCAGCAACTCACGAAAAAATACGAAGAAGCTAAAGCACAAGCGGATACGGCACAAACAGATATTCAACGAGATATGCATAAGCAAACAGCAACAATTTATTTAACGCGTCGTCAAAAATGTTTAGAAGCGATTGAGACCTTAGAAGAATACCTTGCCTTTAAAGAGGCCCAAGAAAGTGCGGTCAAAAAATAAGATATTTTTTAATAGACTGAAAAGTAAAAATCCCTAAATCTTTCGATTTAGGGATTTTTGAATTTGATGGCGGAGGAAGTGAGATTCGAACTCACGGAGGGCGTAAACCCTCGCCGGTTTTCAAGACCGGTGCCTTCAACCACTCGACCATTCCTCCGTGATTTAAGCGAGGTGAATAATACGTTTTTTCCCCCACCCCGTCAAGCAAGAAAATAAAAAAATTATCTGACTGACTACTTTTAAATCACTATGTTTTAAAAATACACAAAATAAAAAACGGAACCTACTGGCTCCGCTTTTATTATTGAGATATTACTCTGCTTTTGCTTGTGTCGCTTCAGAATAAATATGACTAATTGCACTATGATGGCCTGCGGCGCCTTTACCGTTAAAGTAATAGCGAGACTCCGTCCATTCTACAATTGCGAATGGTTTAGACTCTTCATCTGGTGCTTTAGCTAATGTCATCGCTGCTTTAGTGTGTTGCACCGCTGAAATGGTACCTGCACGACCAGTGAACACATAAGAACGAACAAATTCTGTTTTCTCTTGTGGTTCAACTTCTGTCGTTGCAACTTGAGCGACAGGTTCTGATTTATGATGCAAGCGTTCTAATGATTCTTGCACTTTCTGTTGAACCGCTTCATTTGCCGGTTGAGTAATGAAATCTAACGCTGGTTGTGCTTCAACTGATTTCTCTTCCACGACAATACCTGTTGCCGGGGTAATTACACCTTTTTTCGTTTTTTCTTGCTCAAGCAATTCATCCACAGATAAGAAATTGCTTTCTTTCGCTGCATTCACAGCAGAATAATCGATGCATACTTTACCGCTTGCTAATTCAGGTGAAGCAACTGCCGCAAATAATGGCATTGGTGACTTCACTTCATTACGACGACGACGTTGATTATTCGATGTACGTAAATGACGTGGAGTACGACGCTGACGTTCTTGACGTGGTTTATCTTCAGCATTATCAGCAACATTGTTTTCAACCACTTCATTTTGAACAGTCTCAACAACGGGTACTTCAACCGCTTCAATAACATTCTCGTTTACATCAGTTGCATTGTCATCAATACGAACACGTTTACGTAAATCACGACGTTGACGACGCTCTGCTACCGGTTTCTCTGCTTTTTCCTCTTGACGATTATCATCAGAAACATTAGCAAAATTAACCGCACTTTCAGATGTCACTTCTTCATTCGCGTTACGACGATTGCGACGATTATTTACACGCTCGCGAGTTGGACGCGCATTTTCTTCATCTGTATTTTTCGCATTATCGTTGTTTTCGTTATTACGAGAACGGCGATTATTACGACGATCTTGATTACGACGATTATTACGATTGCTATTACGATTGTTGCGGTTATTTTGGTTTTTCTCTTCTTCTTTTGGTTCAGAAGCAAATAAACCTTTAATTGCGGCAACAATTTTTGCAAACAATGACGGTTCTTCTGATTTACGCTCAACTGGTGCTGGTGCAGCCGTTGGGATCGATAGAGATACTGCGGCACTTTCCATCACTTGCTCAGAGGTCACTGCTGCCGTTTCGATATTGCGAGAAACAAGAGACTCTTCTGGTACAAATGTATCGTCTTGTGCATCATGGAATTTCGTTAAGTTATAACTTAATTCATTTAGCTCTTCGCCCTCACGAACACGGAATACGCTGAAATGTGGCGTTTCCATCGCTTCATTTGGCACGACGATAATATCAACATCATGACGTTTTTCGATGCTATGAACGGCTTTACGTTTTTCGTTAAGTAAGTAAGACGCAATTTGTACAGGCACGATAGTGTGTACTTGTTTGGTGTTTTCTTTTAACGCTTCTTCTTCGATTAAACGTAAGATAGAAAGTGATAAACTTTCGTTATCACGCACTTTACCCGTACCTTGACAGCGTGGGCAAACATGGTGAGAAGATTCTCCTAATGACGGGCTTAAACGCTGACGCGACATTTCCAACAAGCCGAAGCGAGAAATACGGCTGATTTGAATACGCGCACGGTCTTGACGTACCGCATCACGAATACGGTTTTCAACTTCACGTTGGTGACGAACAGGTGTCATATCAATGAAATCGATAACCACTAACCCACCTAAGTCACGTAAACGTAATTGACGAGCAATTTCATCTGCGGCTTCAAGATTCGTATTTAATGCGGTTTCTTCAATGTCACCACCACGCGTTGAACGCGCCGAGTTGATATCGATCGCCGTTAACGCTTCTGTCACATCAATGACAATTGAACCACCAGAAGGTAAACGCACTTCACGTTGGAAGGCTGATTCAATTTGTGACTCGATTTGATAGTGACTAAATAACGGCACTTCACCTTGATACAATTTCACACGATTGATGAAATCTGGACGCACAAGTTTGATGTGCGCTTTCGCTTTTTCAAATACTTTCGGGCTATCAATTAAGATCTCACCGATATCACGACGCAAGTAATCACGGATCGCACGAACGATCACATCACTTTCTTGGTGAATTAAGAACGGTGCCGGACGGCTTTGTGAAGCTTGTTTGATCGCTTCCCAATGATGTAAAAGTACTTTCAAGTCCCATTGTAATTCTTCTGGTGATTTACCTACACCTGCAGTACGCACGATAAGGCCAACGCCTTCTGGTACATCTAAAGAACTCAATGCTTCTTTTAATTCGATACGTTCATCACCTTCAATACGGCGAGAGATACCACCTGCACGCGGATTGTTTGGCATAATCACCAAATAACTACCGGCAAGGGAAACAAAAGTGGTTAAGGCTGCGCCTTTATTGCCGCGTTCTTCTTTGTTCACCTGAACGATCACTTCTTGGCCTTCAGTCAAAATATCACGGATATTTGGACGACCTTGGAACACATAATCAGCAGGGAAATACTCACGGGCAATTTCTTTTAAAGGAAGGAAGCCATGGCGCTCTGCACCATAATCCACAAAGGCAGCTTCTAAACTCGGCTCTACGCGAGTTATTTTTCCTTTGTAAATATTCGCTTTTTTCTGTTCGTGACCCGGACTTTCAATATCCAAGTCAAATAAACGCTGGCCATCGACCAACGCAACGCGCAACTCCTCTTTTTGAGTCGCATTGATTAACATTCTTTTCATTGTCAATTTCTCGTTTTGAATTATCTAAAATACCTTGAAAATTAACCGCACTTTACAGATTGACTGACCTTAGCCATCGACCTCGTGTTTCTCGCGAACAGTCAATCTCACGACTGTGTGTTGCTGGGTGCATTGATAGCATACTCAATTGTTATCTAAGACAATTTTCGTAAAACAATGTGGTGTGTTAATTACGCATTGCAAGGAAGCGTTAACCTTCAAGAAAAATATGTTGATTATCAATGTCTTATGCCATTCGCTGCATTGAGTTTTGACCAACATACAAAATCGCTTTCTAAATGCCAAATTTTAGGCGCAGAAAGACGCTCTATTATCCACATTCGGGGCTAAATTAGCAAGGCATTCTTGCTATTATCACCAGGGATATTGTGATATGATTCAGCCCAATTTTTAAAGGACAGATTCAATGACTGAAAAACAAGAAAAAATCATCAATCAATCCGTCAAAATGCTCACCATTTCTGAGGATGAAGCAGGACAACGCATTGATAATTATTTATTGGCAAAATTAAAAGGTGTGCCAAAAAGTTTGATTTATCGCATTCTGCGTAAAGGCGAAGTGCGTGTGAACAAAGGGCGAATCAAACCTGAATATAAATTACAAAATGGTGATGTGGTGCGTGTACCACCAGTTCGTGTTTCTGAAAAAAATACTGCCCCAATTTCTAAAAACTTGAATAAAGTCGCCTCTCTTGAAAGCCATATTCTTTTTGAAGATGATTGTTTATTAGTATTGAACAAACCTTCTGGCATTGCGGTTCATGGCGGGAGTGGTTTGAATTTTGGCGTGATTGAAGCCTTGCGTGCATTACGTCCTGAAGCACGCTTTTTAGAATTGGTTCATCGCTTAGACAGAGATACATCGGGCATTTTATTGGTGGCGAAGAAACGCTCTGCCTTACGCAACTTACACGAACAACTTCGTGTTAAAACAGTACAAAAAGATTATCTCGCGCTCGTGCGTGGACAATGGCAATCTCATGTAAAAGTCGTGCAAGCCCCTTTATTAAAAAATGAATTGGCCAGTGGTGAACGCATCGTTAAAGTCAGTGAGCAAGGTAAACCTTCAGAAACACGATTTGCTATTGAAGAACGCTATCAAAATGCGACCTTAGTGAAAGCATCCCCTGTAACGGGACGAACCCATCAGATCCGAGTTCATACCCAATATGCCGGTCACCCGATTGCGCTGGATGATAAATACGGTGATAAAGAATTCGATAAATATATGCAAGATCTCGGACTCAATCGTTTGTTTTTACATGCATTTTCCATTCGCTTTGAACACCCTAAAACAGGCGAAACATTACGTTTCAATGCACAACTAGATGAAAAAATGAAAACAATTCTGAAAAAACTGCGTGAAAGCAAAGAGATAAACCCATAGACAAGAAAAATGTTTATTGCTATATTTGGTGATGGAGACAACTCGTTTCTATCATTAATTAACATATAACAACAAAGGATAGCAAAATGGCAAAAGGACAATCATTACAAGATCCTTATTTGAATGCGTTACGCCGTGAACGTATTCCTGTTTCGATTTATCTCGTTAATGGGATTAAATTACAGGGTCAAATCGAATCATTCGACCAATTCGTGATTTTATTAAAAAACACTGTTAATCAAATGGTGTACAAACACGCTATTTCAACTGTGGTTCCAGCACGTTCTGTTTCTCACCACAATAATAACGGCGGTCATCATGCAGCACAAACTTCTGACGCTGCAGCGGAAGTAGAAACACAAGCAGAATAATTCTGTTCAATGAATGATTTCATCAATTTAAGTGCGGTTGAAAATTCACCTGAAATTTCAACCGCACTTTCGTCATCTAAAACAGGCGACAATAGCCAATCAGCAAAAGATAAAGCTGTCGTCGTACATGTTTTCTTTTCTCAAAATAAAAACATTGAAGATCTACAAGAATTCCAACTTTTAGCAGAATCTGCCAATGTTGAGATTTTACAAATCATCACCACGAGTCGAGCGACACCACAAGCAAAATACTTTATCGGTGAGGGGAAAGCACAAGAAATTGCAGATGCAGTGAAAGACTTAGATGCCGATGTGGTTTTGGTGAATCATCAATTAACCCCTGCACAAACCCGTAATTTAGAAAGCATCTGCCAATGCCGCGTAGTGGATCGCACGGGGGTGATTTTAGATATCTTTGCCCAACGAGCCCGCTCACACGAAGGGAAATTGCAGGTTGAATTAGCTCAGCTTAAGCATTTATCGACTCGATTAGTTCGTCGAAAAACAGGCTTAGATCAGCAAAAAGGTGCGGTTGGATTACGTGGACCAGGGGAAACGCAATTAGAAACGGATCGCCGTTTAATCAAGGTTCGTATTGCACAGTTACAAAATCGTTTGGCGAAAGTCGAAAAACAACGTAATCAAAATCGCCAAACTCGACAAAAAGCAGATATTCCCACCATTTCCTTAGTGGGTTATACCAATGCGGGAAAATCGACGTTATTCAATTTCATCACGCAAGCCAATGTCTATGCGGCGGATCAGCTTTTTGCCACCCTCGATCCCACATTAAGACGTTTACAAATTCAGGATGTTGGTACGGCCATTCTCGCGGATACCGTTGGTTTCGTTCGCCAACTTCCCCATGATTTAGTTTCCGCTTTTAAATCTACCTTGCAAGAAACGGTAGAAGCCAGTTTGTTATTGCACGTCATTGATGTAGCAGACGCTCGAAAGATCGAAAATATTGAAGCCGTGAATTTAGTGTTGGAAGAAATTAAGGCTGACAAAGTACCAGTATTGCTGGTATATAACAAAATCGATTTATTGGAAAATGTGGCACCCCATATTGAATATGATGATAAGAATAAGCCCGTTGCCGTTTATCTTTCAGCACATTCAGGTGAGGGATTAGATCTACTACTTGAAGCCATTAAAGTGCGGTTGAAAAACGAGATACTTTCTTTCACCCTCACACTGCTCCCACAAGAGGGAAAAATTCGCCACGCACTCTATCAATTAGACAGCATTCGTCACGAGCAAATTTCAGATGAAGGTGAATTTATCCTCAATGTACAAATTGATAAAGTCGAATGGCTCAAACTTTGTAAACAATTTCCTAAACTGTCAGAAATTATTTACTAATACCGTATTGTTTTAATTTATTGGCAATCGCCGTGTGTGATACGCCTAATCGTTGCGCCAATTTTCGCGTACTTGGATATTGTGCATAAAAAGCGCAGAGCACACTCGCCTCATATTGTCCCATGATCTCATCCAGTGTTTGCTCACCAAAATCATCCGTAGAAATGACCGCACTTTGTACGGGTTTTAAATTTAAACTTTCAATATCAAGCTGGTTATTTTTCGCTAAAGAACAGGCACGATACAACACATTGTAAAGCTCTCGCACATTACCTTTCCAAGGCTGCCCTTTCAAATAATTCAAAAAATCAGCATCATATTGCGGCATTGGAATCTTAAGATGCGTGCTAATGTCTTGTAAAAAACTTTCCGTTAAAGGCTGAATATCTTCAACTCGCTCACGCAATGGCGGTACATTTAGTGCTAAGACATTTAAGCGATGGAATAAATCACTGCGCAATTTCCCTTGTTCTAACAGCTTTTCCATCGGTTCTTGTGAAGTACAAATCACCCGAACATTTGCATGATGTTCTTTTTCTTCACCCACTCGACGGAAAGAACCATCCGTTAAAAAACGTAATAATTTTGCCTGTAAACTTAATGAAAGCTCAGCAATGCCATCCAGCAACACCGTACCTTCGTTAGCATATTCAAAAAAACCGATGGTTTCACTGTCACCCACTTTACGCCCAAACATTTCGCTTTCCGCATCTTCATCTGGCAAACCTGCACAATTTACCGCAATGAATTTTTTCTCACGACGCAAGCTCGCAAAATGACAAGCTTTTGCTAATAAGTCTTTACCCGTGCCTGTTTCACCTTGAATTAAAAGCGGTACATCAAACATCGCAAAACGTTGTGCATTTTCGACCGCACTTTTCATGGAAAGGCTTTGAGTGACAAAGCAAGAAAAAGGATCTTGTGGATTAAATGTCAGCATAAAATAAGCTCAATTTTATTGAATGATGCCGATATGATAGGGAGTTTATTGATATGTGTAAAGATTAATTTACATATAAAAAGGGCAATCGTTGACTGCCCTTTTAGATGTTTTTTTGTATTATTTTTTCACTGCACGATCAAGTTCTTGTGCGATGATTTCCATGCTTTCTAAACCACCAAACGCAAGATACCAATTGGCTGCATCAAGATACACAATGTGTCCATCTTTATACGCTTTGGTTTGTTTGATGATATCGTTATCCAACACTTTTTGTGCATTGTTGGCTTTTTCTGTAATCGCCGCAGTACGATCTACTACGAGTAAAAAGTCTGGATTTTTTTCTAAGATATATTCAAAACCAACGCTTTGTCCATGTGTAGACGATTTGATGCTTTCATCAATCGGTTTAAAACCAAATTTTTGATACACCATACCATAACGAGAACCATCACCAAAGGCACTGATTTTACTTTCATTAACCAACACCAATAAGGCTGTTTTGTCTTTCGCATCTTTGGCGACTTGGTCAACCTTACTTTCTAATGCTGAAAGTTTTTCTTTCGCAACATTTTCTTTACCAAAGATCTGACCAAGTGCGGTCACATTTTGTTGAAAACTCGGGTAGTAATTGTTGTAGTCATTTTCAACATTAAATACTGGCGCAATTTCTTTAAATTTGTCGATCATTTTTTCTTGACGTTTAGACGCGATGATCAAATCCGGATTGAGTTCATTAATTTGCTCCAATGATTGTTCTTTCAAATCACCGACATTCTTATATTTTTTGTCTGCAAATTCTGAAAGATAGTTTGGAATTTTTCCACTTTGTGGGAAGCCCACGATTTTATCTTGCACACCTAATGCACGAAGTGTGTCTGCCGCACCGAAATCAAGCACAATGACACGCTGTGGATTTTGTGGCACAACCTGCTTTCCAGCGGCATTTTCAACGGTAATATCTGCTGCTTGAGCAACACCGACCAAAGCAAAAAGTGAAAGTGCTAATGTTGATAATGTTTTTTTCATGAAGATTTCCTTATTTATCTAAAATAAACGGCAATTTTATGGTCGTCGATATCCTGAATAGGTATCGTCATATCGTAAATATCTTGTAGCACGGGTGATTGCATAATGTGGTTAACTTCCCCTTGGTGTACCAATTTTCCATTTTTCATGGCAACAATGTAGTCTGAGTAACAAGAGGCAAAATTAATATCGTGAATCACAATCACCACGGTTTTGTTGAGTTCTGTCGCTAATTTGCGCAAAACTTGCATGATCTGCACTGAATGTTTCATATCCAGATTATTTAATGGTTCATCCAATAAAATATAATCCGTATCTTGTGCCAGTGTCATCGCAATATAGGCGCGTTGTCGCTGCCCACCACTTAAGTTATCGATATATTGATGACGAATATCATCTAAATTCATATAGGCAATGGCATTATCAATAAAAGTGCGGTCAGTTTGGGTTAAGTTTCCTTTGCAATAAGGGAAACGCCCAAAAGCAACTAAATCTTCAATGGTTAGACGCAAATTAATGTTGTTAGTTTGCTTTAAAATCGCAAGTTGTTTCGCAATATCGCTACTTTTCTTACGATTGAGCAATTCACCGTTGAGATAGATCTCGCCACTATCAGCATTCAACAAACGGCTCATAATAGACAGCACCGTACTCTTCCCCGCGCCATTCGGCCCAATAAAAGACGTAATTTTCCCCGTAGGAATGGTGAGTGACACATTATCCACCACCTTTTTGCTTCCGTAACTTTTAGTAATATTGCGAATTTCTATTGCCATTTTTTGTTTGCTCTTAATAACAAATAAATAAAGTACACGCCTCCGACAAAATTAACGATGATGCTTAATGTCGTGCGGAACGTAAAAATATGGGTCACTAATAATTGCCCTAAAACCAAGGTAATAATGGAAATTAACATCGCGGCAGGAATGAGTACCTTGTGGCGATAATCACGAACAAATTCAAAGGTCACATTCATCACCAATAACCCAAGGAAAGTAAGTGGGCCAACAAGTGCGGTCGACACTGACGTTAAAATTGCCACGAGAATTAATAGGACTTTTATGGTCTTTTGATAATCAATCCCTAAGTTAATCGCATTTTCTCTTCCTAACGCCAACACATCAAAGCAATGCCAATATTTCAAGCTGAAAACAATCGTCGCCACTAAAATGGCTAATGCCACCCACAAGATTTGTGTATTGATTCGGTTGAAACTTGCGAAGCCAATATCTTGTGCGATCTGGAATTCATTTGGATCAATCAACACTTCCATAAACGTCGTTAAGCTGCCAAAGAAGGTGCCGAAAATAATCCCAACAAGCAATAAGAAGAAAATATTTTGGTTTTCTTTCTTAAACAGGAAGTGATAAAGCGCTAATGAAAACGCCATCATTAATCCCGTACACAATACAAACAAGGCAATGGAATTCATTGAAAGCAATGTGCTTGAACCAAAAAGGAAAATAATCGCCGTTTGAATCAGTAAATACAGCGAATCTAACCCTAAAATACTCGGGGTGAGAATTCGGTTATTCACAACCGTTTGGAAGATCATCGTAGCAAGTGCAATTGCCGCGCCTGTAATCACAATCGCAATTAATGATAAGGCACGATTTTCCAGGGCATATTGCCAACGGTTCGGTAAGTTGTAGCCTAAATAAAGTGCAAGAGAAACCATGGCTAACAACGACAATACAATCAGTTGAGAAGAAGATTTCTTAGCCATTTCTATACCGTTTTAATAATAAAAATAAGAAGATACCACTACCAAATACACCAACCACGGCATTAATGGAAATCTCATAAGGATAAATCACACTTCGACCTAAAATATCACAGAATAAGACAAAGACGGCACCTAGCAAAGCGGTATGAGATAACACTTTCTTCAAGTTATCCCCTAAATAAAGTGTAACGATATTCGGAATAATTAACCCTAAGAAAGAGATCACCCCAACAGACACGATAATAATCGAAGACACCACCGCCACAATGAGCAGACCGAGATAAAGTACCTGGTTGTAATTTAGACCTAGATTAACCGCAAAATCTTTCCCCATCCCGACAATAGAAAAACGATGGGCAAATAAATAAGCCACGATGAGTGTAGGAATACTGAAATACAACAATTCATAACGACCAGACATCACAAGCGAGAAATCCCCTTGTAGCCATCCAGATAAGTTTTGTAATAAATCTTCTTTGTAAGCAATAAAGGCGGTAATCGAACTGATGATATTACCGAACATAATCCCCACTAAAGGCACAAAAATCGTGTCCTTGAATTTCAAACGGGACAGAATCGTCATAAATAACAATGTGCCAAGGAAAGACACAATCACCGCAATGGTCGTTTTTAACAACATTGAAGCCGTTGGGAAAAACAGCATCGCCATTAAAATCCCTAATCTTGCACTATCCATGGTGCCCGCAGTGGTGGGAGAAACAAATCGGTTTCGACTGAGTTGCTGCATCACTAAGCCACAAATACTTAAGGATGCACCCGCAATCAAGATACTGATTAAACGAGGCACTCGACTAATGAAAAATATCTGCCATTGATTACCTTCAAAATTCAGTAACCCTTGCAGATTAACAGTACTTACCCCGAGAAAAAGTGAAACAAAGGAAAGCACGATCAAAAGAAAAATCAGATAACGTCGCTTAATCATAAAAATGAGAATAATTCTAAAATGCAAAAAGAATAGCATATTGAAGGAAAAGAGAAAAGATGAAGTGCGGTCAGTTTTCGGCTAATTTTTAGTCGTATAAAAAATGCGGTCAAATTTGACCGCACTTTATTCGCTATAATTTTAATGTTCTTTCAACTTCTTTCGCTCGGACTAAGAATTGCTTACGTTCTGCCGTTGCCATTCCGCTGCTGGTACCCGGCAATTTCACCGTAAGCGGGTTCACCGCACGTTCATTAATATGAAACTCGTAGTGCAAGTGTGGACCGGTTGAAATCCCTGTATTACCAGTTAATGCAATGCGCTCCCCTTTCTTCACAGTTTGACCTGCACCTACTAAAGCTCGACTTAAATGCATATACACCGTTTGATATTCACGACCATGGCGTATCACCACATAACGTCCTGCACCACCTGCTTGATAAGCCACTTTTTCTACCACACCTTCTGCAGGCGCAATAACTGGCGTACCCGGTGAAACAGCAAAGTCCACCCCTTTATGCGGACGAACACGTCCTGTTACTGGGTGTCGACGATTTGGATTAAATGGTGACGAAATACGCGCTTGACGTTGCAATGGATAACGTGCAAAGCCTTTACCAAGGGTTTCCCCTTGCTTATCGTAGTAACGACCATTAGCGGCTTGAATGCCATAATAGCTCTTACCGTCTGTCATAATGTGAATCGCTTCAACGTTACCTTGACCGGTTAATTTATCACCTAAATATTCACGTGATACTAAAATCGCAAATTTGGTGCCTTTACTGAGTTTTTGAAGGCTTACCTGCCACTGTAACGCAGAGCTTAACTGGCTGATTTGACGACCATCCAGACCTAAATCACGCAAACTTGATGCAAAAGATCCGTTAATCGTACCTTTTAGCACCTCTTTCTTCCAGATACTTTTCTTCTCTAGAATTTGGCGTTTAAACTTACCGTCTTCCGTGCGTTCATAAATGCGTTCTTCTTTTTCAGACACCAGCCAGTTTAAATATTCCAGTTGATCTTCTTTATCTAAAATCCAATAGAACTGCTGACCTGCACGCAAGGTTTTTAATTCAGGATATTCGGCGATTAAATTCTTCGCCGTATCATCTTCTAAACCTGAAAGCTCTAACACGTCTTTTAAGGAATCACCACGCACCACGGTATGACTAAATTGATCGGTAATACGCAATGCCTGATCAGCTACATCTAAAATACCGCTGAGCGCATCTTGCGCATCTTTTGGTAAATCAGTTAGCTCATCAAACTGCGGTTTAATTTCATCCACTTCATCATCTTTGGCTTGAAGATCATCATCGTAAGAAGTTGCATCTTCCGTATTCGCATGTTGTTTCGCTTCAGGGTGTTCACCTGCTTGAGGTTGAGACTTATCAGATTCTGTTTTTTCAGGTGTAAGGGATTGATATTGAACGTTATCCACCATCTCTGGCTCAAGATTACTTTGCAGAGAAGGATCATAGTCAGCGGTATCTTTAAAGGCGAGGAAAATTCCCGTTAAAATAAGCAAAAGTGCGGCAAAAAAAATCGCTGCTTTTAGGCGGGATTTTCTTTTCCGTCGATCTCTAGCTAATTTAACGTGTTGCAAAATAGATACCTTTAAAATGAATAAAAAGCTTTTCGCTCTTCAGACTACAAACTCTGGGAAAAATTCATTTTACCCTAAAAATGTCAAATCTTATGCCTAAATATTAGGCATAGTCGGAATTTCTTGAGAAAAATAAGGAAATGAGCTATTTTATTGAGCTATTTTTAAAGGGGGAATTATGCAAATTCGCGCCATTCAACCAGCCCAACCCACACCATTAATTACACTGAAAAATATCAATGTGGTCTTTGAACAAAAGACAGCATTACGGGATATTAATTTCAGCATTTATCCTAATTCAATTATCACCATTGTAGGCCCAAATGGTGGGGGGAAATCGACCCTCTTGAAAACCTTATTAAAATTACAACCGCCGACATCCGGTGAGGTGATTTATAGCACCAATGTCAGAATTGGCTATGTCCCACAAAAAATTCACCTCGATCACAGCTTACCAATGACGGTTGAGCGTTTTCTGGCACTCAAAAAAGGGGTTAAAACGCAAGAAATATCAACCGCACTTGAGCAACTCTCTATCACTCATTTGAGAAAAAATAATATGCAAAAACTCTCAGGTGGGGAAATGCAACGCGTGTTATTAGCTCGTGCGATTTTGAACAAACCCAATTTACTGGTGCTAGATGAACCAACTCAAGGGGTCGATATTAATGGTCAAGCTGAACTTTATCAGCTGATTCACCGTACTCAACAAGCCTTAAATTGTGCGGTTTTAATGGTTTCCCATGATTTGCATATCGTGATGGCGGACAGTAAAGAAGTGTTGTGCATCAATCAACATATTCGCTGTGCCGGCACACCCGAAAGTTTATCGAATGATCCAACATTTATACGCCTTTGGGGCAACCAAATCTCACAAAATGTGGGCTTTTATACGCACCATCATAATCATCATCATAATATGCACGGTGATGTTTGTAGTTGCAGTGCCAATCCATCTGAATGCCAACAATAAGGAAAAATCATGTTTGAGATTTTATTTCCCGCCTTGCTTACGGGCTTACTGCTTTCCTTAATTACCGCACCACTGGGTGCTTTTGTGGTGTGGCGTAAAATGGCTTATTTTGGTGATACCCTTTCCCACTCGGCCTTGCTTGGTGTGGCGTTAGGGATTTTCCTACAAATTAATCCTTATGTTGCCATTGTAATTTTGACGATTATTCTTGCCGTATTAATGGTTTGGCTCGAAAGTAACACGCAATTTTCAGTGGATACCCTTTTAGGCATTATCGCACACAGTTGTCTTTCCCTTGGTGTGGTTACGGTTGGCTTACTTAAAAATGTCCGAGTCGATTTAATGAGTTATCTTTTTGGGGATTTACTCGCCATTAATTTTAACGATTTACCTTATATTGGTGCTGGCGTAATCATTGTATTAGGCACACTGCTTTACTTCTGGCAAGCCTTACTCTCCACCACCGTTTCGCCTGAACTTGCCCAAGTAGAAGGCATTAACATTAAAAAAATGCGATTTATCTTAATGATTTTGACCGCACTGACAATTGCATTAAGTATGAAGTTTGTCGGAGCCCTGATTATTACATCGCTCTTAATTATTCCTGCCGCAACAGCTAGACGTTTTGCTAAAACGCCTGAACAAATGGTATTTATTGCGATTTTAATCAGTATGCTTTCCGTCATTGGCGGGTTATTCCTTTCTGCCTTTTATGATACAGCGGCAGGTCCTTCTGTCGTGATTTGTTCCGCATTTTTGTTTTTGTTATCATTACTAAAAAAGGAATATTTATAATCCGCTCCAACCAGTGAAAACCATTTGCACCGCACCTTAAATCTTGATAAAGTGCGGGCAACTTTTGACGATATTTTAGGATAAGAAATGAGCCAAGAATATTTAGATTTTGAATTACCTATTGCTGAACTTGAAGCCAAAATTGAAGCGCTACGTTCAGCATCTGATGACAAAATTGATTTACACGATGAAATTAAACGCTTACAAAAGAAAAGCGATGAATTAACCAAAAAAACCTTTGCAAATCTTGATGCATGGCAGGTTTCTCGTATGGCACGTCACCCAAATCGTCCATACACGCTTGATTATATCGAACATATTTTTACTGATTTCCAAGAACTTGCAGGCGATCGTGCCTTTGCAGATGATAAAGCAATCGTAGGTGGTCTTGCTCGTTTAGATGGTCGCGCGGTAATGATTATCGGTCACCAAAAAGGTCGTACAGTAAAAGATAAAGTAACACGTAACTTTGGTATGCCAGCACCTGAAGGTTATCGTAAAGCGCTACGTTTAATGCAAATGGCTGAGCGTTTCAACTTACCTATTATTACCTTTATCGACACGCCAGGGGCTTACCCGGGTATCGGTGCGGAAGAACGTGGTCAATCTGAAGCGATTGCTCGTAACTTACGTGAAATGTCTACCTTAAAAGTACCTATTATCTGTACGGTAATCGGTGAAGGCGGTTCCGGTGGTGCATTAGCCATTGGTGTGGGAGATAAAGTGAATATGTTGCAATATTCAACTTATTCCGTTATTTCACCAGAAGGCTGTGCTTCTATCTTATGGAAAAGCGCAGAAAAAGCGTCAACCGCAGCAGAAGTCATGGGCTTAACCGCAACTCGTTTAAAAGAGTTGGGTTTAATTGATAATATCGTTCAAGAGCCATTAGGTGGTGCACATCGTAATTATCATGAAATGGCACGTAATTTAAAACAATGCCTTGTTGAAGAACTAAACGAACTCGATACCTTCGACAAAGATGGCTTATTAGAAAGACGTTATGAACGTTTAATGTCTTACGGTTATTGTTAATAAAATAGAAAAAGAGCGGTTAGTTTAACCGCTCTTTTTTGTGTTTTGAAAAAATGTTGCATGGATGCAAGAAACAGCATCAATGCCTAAAATAATATAAAAGGAGAACTCAAAATGAAAAACGTATTAGCAATCCAATCTCACGTGGTTTATGGCTTCGCTGGCAATAAATCTGCGACCTTCCCAATGCAGCTCTTAGGTGTAGATGTATGGGCACTCAATACCGTGCAATTTTCTAACCACACCCAATATGGCAAATGGACAGGCATGGTAATTCCACAAGAACAAATCGGCGAAATTGCCAACGGTTTAGATGCCATTGGAAAACTGCAAGAATGTGATGCGTTGCTTTCTGGCTATTTAGGTTCAGCTGAACAAGTTGACAAAATTATCTATGCTTTAGAAAAAATCAAAGCACGTAACCCTAATGCACTTTACTTGTGCGATCCTGTTATGCCAAATGCTGAAAAAGTCTGCGTGGTCGCCGATGGTGTACGTGAACGCTTAATTGAAAAAGCCATTCCACGTGCGGACATCATGACACCAAACCTTTCTGAGCTTCGTACACTTTCTGATTTCCCTATCAATACGTTTGACGATGTGCTCAAAGCCGCTAATGCGTTAGTTGCCAAAGGTGTGAAAAAAGTGTTGGTTAAACACTTAGGTAAAGCAGGTAAATTAAATGATCCTGATACCTTTGAAATTATTATGGCGACACCTGAAGGTGTATGGCATTTAAGTCGTCCACTTTATAAATTCTCTTTTGAACCTGTTGGTGTGGGTGATTTAATTGCGGGAACTTTCTTGGCGCATTACTTAAACTGTGGCAATGATGTTGAAGCTTTTGAAAAAATGAATAATGCTGTTGCTGGCGTAATGAAAACTACCTTTGATTTGAAATCTTACGAACTCCAACCTATTGCTGCACGTTTTGAGATCTTAAATCCAAGCACAAACTACAAAGCTGTTAAAGTTGCCTAATGGATCTTTTTTCATTATTCCAAGCTCAAATTCCAACCACCGCCAATAAGCTTCTCATTGCTTTTAGCGGTGGTTTGGATTCAACTGCACTGCTTTCTTTAATTAAAAAACTCAGCAAAAAACGACCGCACTTAAGCCTGCGAGCAATCCATATCCATCACGGATTAAGTCCGAATGCGGATGCTTGGACGGCTCATTGCCAACAACTCTGTAAACAATTTGATATTCCACTTATTATTGAAAAAGTCAAAGTGGAAATGCACGATGGCATTGAAGCGGGCGCAAGAGAAGCTCGTTATCAGGCGATTTTAAAACATATTCAGCCAGATGAATATCTTGTCACTGCACATCATTTAAATGATCAAACTGAGACCTTTTTCCTGGCGCTAAAACGCGGAGCAGGATTGCAAGGTTTAGGTGCCATGCAAAAAGAAAGCCAATTATTTGGGATGCCTATTCTACGCCCACTCCTTTCTTTTAGCCGTAATGAATTAGAAGATTACGTTCAGCAAGAAAATCTCTCTTGGGTCGAAGACGAAAGCAATCAAGATAATCATTACGATCGCAATTTCTTACGTAACCAAATTTTACCTGAAATACGCCAACGCTGGGGACATTTTGATCATGCAGTTCAGCGTGCCGCACAACATTGTTTTGAGCAACAACAACTGATCAATGAATTATTACAGACCTGCTTTGAGCAGCACATTCTTGAGGATCAAAAACAGTTTTCGCTCCTAAACTTTCTAAACTATTCATCGCAAAAACAAACCGCACTTTTGCGAATGTGGTTGGCTAAAAACCAGATTACCATGCCTACGCAGGTTCAATTAATGCATATTATTGATGATGTTATACAGGCTAAAGCAGATGCATCCCCACAATTTCAACTTGGGGAGCATATTATTCGCCGTTATCAGCAATATCTCTATTTAACGGGGAAATTTGCTGATTTGTCGAAAACTTGTCTTGATATGCCGTTAAATCAACAGATTGCCTTGCCTGATAATCTTGGAACAATTTATGCTACCCACAATGCGAAAGGCATTTTAGTGCATTGGAATAACAAACAGGTTCAACTTGCTGATACACAAGAGCCGATTCAAATACGATTTGCTTATACTGGCAAAGTAAAACGACAGCATAATCGCCCTGCCGAAACCATGAAAAAAATTTGGCAAGAGCTCGGCGTTCCGCCTTGGCAACGAAATCGTATTCCGCTCATTTTTTATGGTGAGACTTTACAAAGTGCGGTGGGTTTTTTCCGTGTTTTTCAGAACTTAGAGAAATAAAAAATAGGTGATGATTCACCCATTTTTATAATTAAGAAAAGCGTTTAAAATGCCTGCTGTAAACTCTTTCCGTAAATAAAAACCCAGTGGCAAGGTATCAATCACTTCCCCATTTTTACCAATGCCTTTTGTAATGGCTTTACTGTTTGCGCCTTTTGGACGTAGTTGCATAACTTCACCAATACGTGCCGTAATCTGATCTAACTTTCCGAGCACAATATAATCCATCAACTCTTCCCAATCTTGGCGTAATTGATGTTCTTGTTCAGTCGAAGGTTGCCATAAGATAGGTTGGCCAATATGTCGCTCACGCAACGGAATATCACGACTACCTTCAATAGGAATCCACAAGACTTTCGATAATTTATGACGAACGTGTGAGTTTTCCCAATTTACCCCTGAGTTTTGAACCAAGGGTGCAAGACTCACAAACGTGGTTTCCAACGGAAAACCTTCGGTATTAATGGGTAAGGTTTTTAATTCAATGCCTAAATGGGAAAAGTCCTGCTCTGCTTTACTGCCGGCAGTCGCCCCCAATGCGGTTTCAAGCAACATTCCAACCCAACCTTTATCACGTTTTAAATCAGGCGGAACGGGAATATTTAATTCATCTGCAAGTTCGCCAAAGGTTAACCCCGCAATAGATTGCGCTTTTTCTAATAAGGCTTGTTCGGTTTGTGGGATCATTCGTGGTATTTCTTCAATAATTTCGGTTTAACGTATTCTACGCCTTTGTCGATGTAAGGAATATTTTCTAGTTTCAATAAAAAGCGTTTTGCCGGCAATCCACCACCAAAACCAGTGATTTCACATTTTTTCCCTAATACACGATGACATGGAATAATAATACTAATGGGATTACTCCCTACTGCACCACCAACGGCACGCACCGCCTTGGGATTATTAATGCTTTCTGCTAACCCGCCATAACTCGCCGTTTTACCATAAGGAATTTGACGCAATGCTTTCCAAATCGCCTGTTGAAATGCGGTACCTTTAGGCGATAAAGGAATATCGGAGAAACTTTCTGGCTCACCATTAAAATAACGCATTAAAGCGCACCGCACTTTTTCAAAAAGCGGTAAATCTTCTCGTAAAATCCAATTTGGATTTGGCGTGGTTTGTTCTAACTCACAATCTAAATTTGTAAGATGTTCACCATCAGAAAGCATTAATAACCGACCAATTGGTGAGTCCATATAAGCATAAAAAAGTGCGGTCATTTTTCTCTCGTTTTTATGAAGTCATATAAGAAAAAAGCACACCGAACATACATTCGGTGTGCTACGTATTATGCTAAATTTTTTACAAATTAGAAACTGTAGTTTAAGTTTAAACCGTAAAGGTTAGCACTTGATTTAACTTTAAATTGACCTGATAAACCTTCTTTAAAGCTATTTTTCTTACCATGTAAGTGTGCGTATCCAAAATCAGCTGATAAGTTTGGAGTAAAACGATAGGTTGCCCCTAAGCTATACCACATACGATCTGTGTCTGGAATTGAAATTGATGGATGATTGATACTTGCATTCTTATCATAAGCAACACCTGCTCTCACTGTTAACGCTTCGGTTGCATCATAAGAGAAACCTAATGCATAACGTGAAGAATTACTGAATTTTTCATCTTTGTGGAATAAAACATTTCCGCTTTCACCATATGCAGTTAAGCTTTTCAAACGTTTCCATTCAGTATATTTATAGCTATATTGAACCGCTAATTTATCCGTTAATTTATGGAATCCAGAAAACTCCCAATAAGCTGGCAAGTGTAAGGTTAAACTACCAGGAATGTTCTCTCCTCCGGTTGCCTGAGTAATTGGCAAGGCAACGCCAGTATTTGCTAACTGGGATAATAACGCGTTATATGCTACAGGAAATTCATTTGAATAATTGCCTTTAAATTTAACGTTTACTGCGGAGTGATACGCTAAGCCCCAACGGTGATTTTCATTGAGTTTATAAGTTAAACCCGCATTCCATCCAAGACTCCATTTATCACCTTTAATTTTTGATACAGATGTATTTGCAGGTGCATTTGCTAACTGGTTAGCTACTGCAGATAACTGTGTTGCTTGAGCAACCTGGCCAGCTGCACTTAATTTTGTCGCCATTGCACCTAATTGCTGAGCAATTGCTTTACCACCGATACCTAAATGACGTTGAACTTCTGCATCAGAATAAATTGTATTTACACCAACACCAAAACTAAAGCCGTAGCCTAAATCATATGCACCACTTAAATTAAAATTTAATGCTTTTAATTCTGTTCGACCACCATATACACCAGCAGCGTATGTATCGTTATATTCAGATTTTAAACCATAATTAACGTTCATACCGCCGCCCAATGCGAAGCGATCATTTACAGGCACAACCACATACATATTAGGTATGATTGCAGTAGGAATAACGTTTTTATGATTAGCTGGTACTCCACCAATAGAACCAGTGACATCAACATCAGCATCAACAAAAACACCACCAGCAGACAACTCTGCTTTTTTAAACTCAGTCATTAATGCTGGGTTAGTTGCAACTACTGAAGCATTATCAGCAACAGCTGCATTTCCTGCATAAGCCATTCCTAGGCCTGAGGTAGAAATTTCTGCTAATTGGAATGCTGCTGCATTTGCACCGCCCGCTGCGAGTAATGTCGCTGTTGCTAATAGCGTTTTATTAAATTTTGTCATTTGGAACCTTTGTTATTAATAATAATGAAAAAATCCGCGAGATTCTAAAACTCCAATAAATGGAGTGCAAATTATTTCATACTAATTTGTAAGTGTTCCGACCAGTGGTAAATAAATGATATTTAAATTAAAAAAATGTAGTTACTTTTTCAGGTGGCTCAAAAGTGCTAAAATACGATCAATCTTAATTTTAAAATAAGGAAATCCTATGACAGTAACATGCAAAGCAGAAGAATCTCTCACTTGTAGTTGTGTTGATGTGGGGACGATTATTGACGGTTCAGATTGCTCTGTTGATATTCATCAAACCTATGCGAATAAAGCTGAAGCTGAAGCGGCACTTAATCGTTTCGTTGAAAAAGCACGCAAAACAGAAAGCGATCCTTGCGACATTAAAAGTGAAATCACAGAAACTGAAAATGGCGCCAATTTAACGGCTCGTTTTACATTTAGCTGCCAAGCTGAAGCGATGATTTTCGAATTAGCGAATCGCTAAAAACTCTTTTGAAATTGGCCGCACTTTATCATGCAAAATAAAGTGCGGTTATTTTTTTGCTTAAATCCTGATTAAATCACTATCGCAAACGTTTGCTTAATCTGATACAATCACGCCGTTTTATCATTTAACCTAAAAATATAGGACAACATTGTGAGCAAACCATCATTAAGTTATAAAGATGCAGGCGTGGATATTAATGCCGGTAACGAATTAGTTGAACGTATTAAACCACACGTAAAACGGACAACTCGCCCTGAAGTCATTGGGGGATTAGGTGGGTTTGGTGCACTATGTGCCATTCCAGGCAAATACAAAGAACCAATCCTTGTTTCCGGTACAGACGGTGTAGGAACCAAATTACGTTTAGCCATTGACTTAAAAAAACACGATACCATCGGTATTGATTTGGTTGCAATGTGTGTTAACGATTTAGTCGTACAAGGTGCAGAACCTCTATTCTTCTTAGATTACTATGCGACTGGAAAACTTGAAGTCGATGTTGCCTCTGACGTAGTAAAAGGCATTGCAGAAGGCTGTGTACAATCGGGTTGTGCATTAGTCGGCGGTGAAACTGCCGAAATGCCGGGTATGTATCACGCAGGTGATTATGACCTTGCAGGTTTCTGTGTGGGTGTGGTTGAAAAATCAGAAATCATTGATGGCAGTCAAGTTAAAACGGGTGATGCTTTAATCGCACTTGGTTCAAGTGGCCCACATTCAAACGGTTATTCTTTAATTCGTAAAGTCATTGATATTGCTGGCGTCAACCCAGCCACTGAGCAATTAGATGGTCGTCCATTAAGTGAACAAGTGCTTGCGCCGACAAAAATCTATGTAAAATCTGTTCTCGCGTTAATCAAACAAACGGAAGTCCATGCTATCGCACACTTAACGGGTGGCGGTTTCTGGGAAAATATCCCTCGTGTATTACCAAAAAATACCAAAGCGGTTATCGATGAAAGCAGTTGGGAATGGCAACCCGTGTTCAAATGGTTACAAGAAAAAGGCAACATTGAAACCTATGAAATGTACCGCACATTTAACTGTGGCGTGGGCATGGTGATTGCATTACCACAATCGCAAGTGGAAACCGCTTTAGCGATTTTAAAACAATCGGGTGAAAATGCCTGGTTAATCGGTCATATCGAAAGTGCGACAGATGACGAACCACAAGTTATCATTAAATAATTTCACTTTTCCATTTCAGGGCGAAAATTTCGAATGAAAGGTTCGCCCTTCTTTTATGTAGAATAATATGAAAAAAATTGCCGTCCTGATTTCAGGACAAGGATCGAATCTTCAAGCAATAATTGAGGCTTGTCAAACTGGGTTTATTCCAGGAAAAATTGTGACTGTCATCAGTAATAAAATCGATTCATTTGGCTTAGAACGCGCTAAAAGTGCGGGCATTCCTAGCCGAGTTTTTTTGCGCCAAGATTTTTCCTCTAATCTCGATATGGATAAGGTTATCGGTGATTATTTAGACGATCTCAATATTGATCTCATTGTGTTAGCCGGTTATATGAAAATCTTAACTAAACTATTTACACAACGTTTTGCTGGGAAAATTTTAAATATTCATCCTTCCCTTCTACCAAAATATCCTGGGTTACATACTTATCAAAGAGTACTTGAGAATGGCGACAGCGAACACGGTACGACCGTGCATTTTGTCAATGAAGAGATCGATGGCGGTGCCATTGTGTTACAAGCTAAAGTACCGATTTTCCCTGGTGATACCGTCGAGGAGATTGAACTTCGTACACGTGAACAGGAATATAATATTTATCCTTTAGTGATTAAATGGTTTATTGAAGAGCGATTAAAACTCATTGAAAATCAAGCCTATTTAGACGGTAAGCCATTACCACCGAATGGTTACGCTAATGAGTAAAGCAATATGCGATCTTGAAAAGAGTGACTCAAATCACCATTAAACAATCTGATTTTATGAAAAAAACAATAAACCCTGTATAATCGGGGTTTTATTATTGTGGGATATAATATGCAAATTAACTTTACTCAGATTTTTCAAGATAGCCTCAACTTTATGCGTAATCAGCGAAAAACCGTGCTGATTTTCATTGGGATTTTTGTCGTCACACAATTGATTAATCAATTAGTAAGCGTCCCTCTGCCAAGTTTGGGTGATAATCCTAATCCGTCACTACAGGATATTATTGATGCATTGAGCAAAGTGGAACCAACTGCACTGATTGGATCTTTTGTATTCCAACAATTGTTGATGTCTTTTATTGCGACCTTCGGTATTGCAACTATTCATCATATTAGTCAGCAAAATCAAAATCCGATTAATCAAGGTCTCATGCTGACATTGCGTCGTTTTTTAGGTGTGGTAGTTTTAGATATTTTTATGAGCTTGCCACTTCTCTTTGGCATGGTTGATGTTGTGAGTTCATTTTTAAGCAAAAATGCGCACTCCCCTCTAGCTTTTGTATCAATGGTATTTGGCTTGTTTGTCTTTGTCCGTTTATGCTTATCACCCGTGCATTATATTGCTTCCAATCAATCTATCGGGCAAAGTGCTTTACAAGTGTGGCGTGCGGGTGTTAAACGTAATGGCATATTGATTATTTATGCTTTGATCACTTATTTACTTCTACCTTTATTAGTGAATAGCGTTGGTGCAATCCTAGGTACATCATTTCTAAGTGTGATTTTTGGCATTTTGGTAGCATTATTTCAAATATTTATTTTGGTATTTACTTACCGTTTTTACAGCTTATTTATGAAGGCTTAATATGAAACAACTTCTTGAATTTATTCCGCTTGTTCTCTTTTTCATCACCTACAAAATGTTTGGTGTGCGTGAAGCGGCGATTGTCTTAGTGATCGCGACCATCATTCAGATGGTTGTACTAAAACTGAAATATGGCATGATTGAGAAACAACAAAAAATCATGGCGATTGCTGTCGTCTTTTTTGGTTTGCTCACTGCCTATTTCAATGAAATCAAATATCTACAATGGAAAGTCACGATTATTAATGCCTTATTTGCCATTGTTTTATTGGTTGCACAATTCCAATTCAATACACCACTGGTGAAAAAGTTATTAGGCAAAGAAATCCAATTACCGGATAATGTGTGGAACAAATTGAATTTAGGCTGGGCAGGATTTTTCATTCTGTGTATGCTTGTAAATATTTATATCAGCCAAAATATGTCTGAAGATGCTTGGGTTGATTTCAAATCTTTTGGTTTACTTGGTATGACCTTTGTTGCAACAATCGTCAGCGGCGCTTATATTTACCGTTACTTACCTAAAGATGATCAAAAAAATGATGAGGAAAAATAATGGTTTCAAATCTTACAGATAAAGAAGGTCGTCAATCTAAAGGCGTATTATTACTACGCACCTTGGCTATGCCTTCAGATACCAACGCCAACGGCGATATTTTCGGTGGCTGGATTATGTCACAAATGGATATGGGCGGAGCAATTCTAGCGAAAGAAATCGCTCATGGCCGTGTGGTCACTGTTGCTGTTGAAAGTATGAACTTCATCAAACCTATTGCTGTCGGTGACGTGGTATGTTGTTATGGTCAATGCCTCAGCGTAGGTCGCTCTTCTATTAAAATTAAAGTAGAAGTATGGGTGAAAAAAGTGGCGAGCGAACCAATTGGGGAACGTTATTGCGTGACAGAGGCCGTATTTACCTTTGTGGCTGTTGGGAAAGATGGCAAAGCTCGCGGGATTCCTCGCGAAGGCAATCTTGAATTAGAACGTGCGTTAGCCACCATCGAAGAATTACAATTAAGTTGTTAAAAGGAAAAATGATGTATTACGTGATTTTTGCCCAAGATATTCCTGGCACTTTAGAAAAACGCCTTGCTGTACGTGAGCAGCATCTCGCTCGCTTAAAACAATTACAAGCAGAAGGTCGTTTATTAACCGCCGGTCCCAATCCAGCCATTGACGATGAAAATCCAGGTGAAGCTGGCTTTACCGGCTCAACTGTGATTGCTCAATTCGAAAGCCTGTCTGCAGCAAAAGACTGGGCGGCACAAGATCCTTATGTTGAAGCTGGCGTTTACGGTGATGTAATTGTGAAACCTTTCAAAAAAGTTTTCTAAATAAAACGAACTCTACACTCAAAGACGGATCTAAATATCCGTCTTTCTCTTTATATGGAATCTCCTATGCGAGCACTTAAACACACGACAATTTCGTTATTAATTTTAACCGCAATTTCAGGCTCAGCTTTGGCTAATCAGCATGCCCATAAAAGCAAAAATGAAACGGTGCCACAAATTAATCTTGCAGAAGAACAAGCCAAATGGGCACAGCAACAGCACGCTCATGAATTAAAGTTGATTGAACAACGCGCGACTTTTCTGCAATTAGAGTCGCTCCTAAAAAGTGCGGTCAAAAATAATCATGTTTCTAATAATGCCAAATTATTTCTTGGGCTTATTGATTCTTTAAAAGGTTATCCATTGCAAACTGATGCTATAGTTGCTTATTTGGATGCTCGTGTAAAAACCGTTAACCGCGATACGCCTCGTGAAGAAGTGAATGCATTGAGAACAGACATTGAACAATTTATTCAGCAACATTCCTCTCATTTTCTACGTGGAAAATTAGAACAAAGTATTTTTACGTTATTCACCAATGCTGAAGATACTCAAGCTCTCGCCAAACTCACGCCTAATAATTTGGAAACACAAATTGCCGTGCTTACAGCAAAATATCAACTAGAAGCGACTAATAGCACCCAGGCGATAGAAAACGCTTCAAATGATAAGGATAAATCGGCTATTTTGTCTGAGTATGAAAAACTTTGGCTCAACAATGCAGAGCTTCCGAATGATGCTCAGCTGTGGGCTGCTTGGTATTCACAGGGTGGCCGTACTCCAGAAAAAATCTATCAAAAAGCTGAAATGCTCTTCAGTAAAAATGATGCGAAAGGATTAGAAATACTCGCTAAAGAGTTAGAAAAAATTGAGAACGCTAAAGAAGATGAGCAAGTAGCCGCTCATTTAGCGCTCTATCAGGATCTCTTAAAAAATCCAGCCAATTTGAAAACACTCGCTGAGAAATTGCCATTAATCGATGGTAATACGAATAAAATCACCAATAAATTTGTCGTAGTGCTAGGTTTTGCTCGTTATCTGCGTACTATTCCAGAAAATATGAATGAGCCAACATTCACCCCTTACGAGCAATGGGCGAAGACTTGGCAATTAAACGAAACTGAATTACGTGATTGGAAAATCGCCTTTATTAGCCGTTTCTTTGATAACGAAAGCCCCAACTTTGTGCAATGGCGCGATCAAGAAATCCTAAAACTGAATGCCGATAACCTCATTGAACGTCGTTTGCGTACGGCTATTTGGCAAAAAACGGATTTATTAGGTTGGTTGAATGCCCTTTCCAATGAAGCGAAGCAAAAACAAGAATGGCGTTATTGGATGGGGAAAGCACTCGAAAAAGAGAATGTCACAAAAGCCAAAGAAATATTCTCTGAATTAAGCAACGAACGCGGATTCTACCCAATGTTAGCGACAGCAAAATTATATCCTGAAAATCGTGGCGCAGGATATGATTTCGGTCAAGCAGAATTATATGTCGCGCGGAGTATTTCCGATCCCTACTGGGCACATGAATATAAAAAATTTCAACCAGAGCTCGCAGAAATTGCTGAATTACGTCAATTAGATCGATTAGGCGCTGCCAAACAACGTTGGCGTTTTCTGTTAGAAAAATTATCGCAAGAAGAACAACTACAGATTGCTTTAAGCCAATATGCGAATGAACAAAATTGGTTTGAATTAGGTGTGGATGGGTCGATTATTGCGAAAGCATGGGATTATATCGGATTACGTTTACCAAATGCTTATAGTCAATATTTTGATATTGCTCTCAGTAATGTGAGTCTCAGCGAAACGGAACCTCAAGCGATTGTGGATAATCGTGTCACCAAAACTTTTGCGATGGCCATTGCTCGCCAAGAAAGTGCGTGGAATCCAATGGCACAATCTTCCGCAAATGCGCGAGGATTAATGCAGCTATTACCAAGTACCGCGCAAAAAACGGCAGAAAATCAGCAACTTCCTTATAACGGTGAGTTAGATTTATTCAAACCGCTTAATAATATTTTACTCGGTACGGCGCACTTAAATGAGCTGAATGCTAAATATCCAAACAATCGCATTTTGATCGCCTCTGCCTATAATGCGGGAGCAAGCCGTGTAGAAAAATGGCTTGCGAGAGCCAATGGCAAATTGGCTATGGATGAATTTATTGCCTCCATTCCGTTCTTTGAAACACGAGGTTATGTTCAAAACGTATTAACTTACGATTTTTACTATCAACACCTACAAGACAAAGAAAAATTACAAACCTTTAGCAAAGAGGAATACGATCGGCTATACTAGTCGCACTAGTTTAATAGTATAGGATTGTTGATATGTATATTAGTCGCAATTTAGAACAATGGAATGCTTTCCTCGCGACCTTGCAAACCGCATTTGAGCAAGGCAAAGCACAAGATTTATTAACGCTTCTGCTCACGCCAGATGAGCGTGATGCAGTGGGTTTACGTTTACAAATCGTGGCTCAGTTATTGGATAAGAATCTCTCCCAACGAGAGATTCAACAGAATCTCAATACCAGTGCAGCAACCATTACGCGTGGTTCTAATATGCTCAAAACAATGGATCCGGATTTTATAAACTGGGTGAAAAGCCAACTCAATGAGCAAACTGCAAAAAACTAAGCGAATTCTGACCGCACTTTTACATCTTTTTCGCCCCTCTTGGTGGAAAAAAAATTGGCAACGGGTTGCGTGGCGTTTTTCTCTCGCAATCCTGGCATTTTTCATTTGCTTCCGCTTTATCCCTGTTCCCTTCTCTGCCTATATGGCACAGCAAAAAATCGGGCACTTATTACAGTTGGATTTCAGCTATTCAATCAAATACGATTGGGTGAGCCTTGATGAAATCTCACCGAATATGCAACTTGCAGTGATTGCCGCTGAAGATCAGAAATTCCCCCACCATTGGGGCTTTGATTTTGAGGCGATTCAAAAGGCCTTTAAATTTAATGAAAAATCTCAAAGAACCAGAGGTGCTTCAACGATTTCTCAACAAACCGCGAAAAACCTCGTTCTCTGGCATGGACAAAGTTGGTTTCGTAAAGGGTTAGAAGTTCCCACAACGGCATTAATGGAAATCTTTTGGTCCAAAGAACGCATTTTAGAAGTGTATTTGAACATCGCAGAATTTGGTAATGGCATCTTTGGTGTGGAAGCAGCTAGTCGCTATTATTTCAAAAAATCGGCGAAGAATTTAACTCAATCAGAAGCGGCATTACTCGCAGCGGTTTTACCAAACCCTATCATCTATAAAGTGAATAAGCCTAGTGCGTTAGTTCGTAAAAAACAAAGTTGGATTATGCGACAAATGAATGGATTAGGCTTGAATTATCTAAAAGAAATGTAGATTTGCCATAAAGAAAAAACCTTGAAACTCACTTTAAGTTTCAAGGTTTTAAATTTGGTGGAGATAATCGGGATCGAACCGACGACCTCTTGAATGCCATTCAAGCGCTCTCCCAACTGAGCTATATCCCCAAATAACGCAAGCTATGATAAATTTCGGCTGATAAACTGTCAATATTGAAATAATCAAATCCTGCTTATCAGCCTAAATATTAAGCGTTTTGAGATTTAATAAAATCAATGGCACGTTGGATACGTGCTAACACACGTTCACGGCCAATACCCACTAATGTCACATCCATAGAAGGTGATTGGCCTGAGCCTGTTACTGCTACGCGTAATGGCATCCCGACTTTACCCATCCCCACTTCTAATTCAGCCGCGGTTTGTTCAATCGCTTCATGCGTAGAATGTAAATCCCAGGTAGAAAGTGCGGTCAATTTTTCTTTTACTTTTTCAAGTGGTTCAATCGCTGCTGCTTTAAAGTGTTTCTTCACTGCTGCTTCATCAAAGCTTTCAAACTCTTCGAAGAAATAATGGCTTGCTGATGCCATTTCTTTTAAGGTTTTACAACGTTCTGCAAGCATCGTCACAATTTCAGTTAGCGCTGGACCATTTGATGTATCAATACCTTGATCTTTATAGTGCCATGCAAGGTGTTTTGCCACATATTCAGGTGGTAATTCACGAATATAGTGGTGATTTAACCACAATAATTTTTCTGTGTTAAATGCACTTGCAGATTTACTCACGTGATCTAATTCGAAGAATTTAATCATTTCTTCACGTGTAAAGATCTCTTGGTCACCATGGCCCCAACCTAAACGAACAAGATAATTGATTAAGGCTTCTGGTAAATAACCGTCATCACGATATTGCATCACACTTACCGCACCATGACGTTTTGAGAGTTTTTGGCCATCATCACCATTAATCATGGAAACGTGCGCATATACTGGAATTGGTGCGCCTAACGCTTTTAAGATATTAATTTGACGCGGGGTGTTGTTAATATGGTCTTCACCACGCACAACATGAGTAATGCCCATATCCCAGTCATCCACTACCACACAGAAGTTGTAGGTTGGTGAACCATCGGTACGACGAATAATTAAATCATCTAATTCACTGTTGCTGATTTCAATACGACCACGCACTGCATCATCAAACACGACAGAACCTTCTGTTGGGTTTTTAAAACGTACAACATGTGGCTCACCAGCTACATGATTGTGATCATCCAAACAATGACGATCATAACGTGGTTTTTCTTTGTTTTGCTCTTGTGTATGACGTAATTCTTCTAAGCGTTCTTTAGAGCAATAACAACGATAAGCCAAGCCTTGCTCAATCATTTCATCAATCACTTGATTGTAACGATCAAAGCGTTTGGTTTGATAATAAGGACCGTGTTCCCAAGCAAGGTTTAACCACTCCATTCCTTCAATGATTGCCGCTGTTGCTTCCGGTGTAGAACGCTCTAAATCGGTATCTTCAATACGTAATACAAACTCACCGTTATTATGTTTTGCAAACAACCAAGAATAAAGAGCTGTACGTGCGCCCCCCACGTGCAAATAACCTGTTGGGCTTGGGGCAAAACGCGTACGTACTTTTACATTTGGATCTAATTCAAAAGGAGGATCAATTTTCATTTTCTTAATAACCTATTCATTTACAAAAATTACCTTTATTTTACTACGACTTGCGTGACTTCTAAATAAAAAATCTGATTTTATGCCTATTTTTGCAACAACTAGACGCTTTTTCATAAAAATATATTGACTGAAATCTCATTATACTTATAATGCCAATCCACAACGTTAAGGGCGATTAGCTCAGTTGGGAGAGCACCTCCCTTACAAGGAGGGGGTCACTGGTTCGAGACCGGTATCGCCCACCAC
>NZ_JASOPB010000109.1:0-269 GCF_030218125.1 Haemophilus sp. UMB1048 | reverse complement strand
CCTGCTGGCACGCCGTCGGGAAATCTTCAGCGCGATGGGGATTCACTTCGAACTCAATTGTGAAGTGGGTAAAGATGTCTCTTTGAATTCGCTTTTGGAACAATACGACGCGGTCTTCGTTGGCGTAGGCAATTACCGTTCCATGAAAGCGGGTTTACCCAATGAAGATGCGCCGGGCGTTTATGACGCGCTGCCGTTCCTCATCGCCAACACTAAACAGGTGATGGGACTCGAAGAGCTACCGGAAGAGCCGTTTATCAATACCGCCG
>NZ_JASOPB010000108.1:0-269 GCF_030218125.1 Haemophilus sp. UMB1048 | reverse complement strand
AACTGGGCGCGACCAACCAGCTGCGGTTCGACTTTGAGTATATGAACCCGATGCCGGGCGGTTCGGTGGATAACTGCATTACCTTCCAGTCGGTGCAGAATCATGTGGTGATTGGTGACGACTCCACCATCGACTTCTCGAAGTATTACCACTTCATCCCGATGCCGGATCTACGCGCCTTTGCTAACGCGGGCTTCCCGTTCAGCCGGATGGCGGATTTGTCGCAAACCATCACCGTGATGCCGAAAACGCCAAACGAAGCACAGATG
>NZ_JASOPB010000107.1:0-269 GCF_030218125.1 Haemophilus sp. UMB1048 | reverse complement strand
GATGTTGGTGTAAATACCGTCTATTAGAAACCATGTCATCCAAAAGTTCTTTTGCTCTTACTAAATAATCCATCGAAATACCTCCTTAATTGTTTTGATTAAAACGTTTTTTATGAATTGGGCGAATGACAAGGGTCACTAACAAGAAACCAAGCAAGGAAATTATCACAACCACTTGAAAGACCCGACTCAATCCCAAAGCCACATTATCCGGATGGGCATTAATAATAAAGGCACTCACTGAAGATGAAATCAAAGAAGTTAAAGAA
>NZ_JASOPB010000106.1:0-269 GCF_030218125.1 Haemophilus sp. UMB1048 | reverse complement strand
GTTTTTCTTGTAGCTGTCTTAATTGTTCATAAAGAGCTCCCAATCCAGCTGGCTCCATTGTTTGCGCATAAAACTGGTATGAGCCTTGTGGTCCATAAACATCTACATAACCACTTACATAAACTTTCATTCCCTCTTCAGGCTTGAACTTTAACTTTTCAAAAAAAGAGCGGAACATAACTACATTAATTTTAGATTTATCGTCCTTTAATGAAAAATATTGATGGGAATGCATTCTGAATCTAAAATTAGATAACTCTCCCTGTAAA
>NZ_JASOPB010000105.1:0-269 GCF_030218125.1 Haemophilus sp. UMB1048 | reverse complement strand
ACCGGTCTGGTGATGATGATGGCGATTATCATGTTCTCTTTCGGTGGTCTGGAACTGGTGGGGATCACCGCAGCAGAAGCTGATAACCCGGAGCAAAGTATCCCGAAAGCAACTAACCAGGTTATCTACCGCATCCTGATTTTCTATATTGGCTCGTTAGCCGTTCTGCTCTCACTAATGCCGTGGACCCGCGTTACCGCCGATACCAGTCCGTTTGTGCTGATCTTCCACGAGTTAGGCGATACCTTTGTAGCGAATGCGCTGAATAT
>NZ_JASOPB010000104.1:0-269 GCF_030218125.1 Haemophilus sp. UMB1048 | reverse complement strand
ATCTGGCTATCTTCAGCCAGCCTCGCTATATGAGCGAGTCGAAAGTCGCCATTAAACGCTCGGATGATTTAAACAGCGGCAGCCTGAATTTTGGTCTGCTTCTGGGTGCCTCTAACCCCAGTTCCGCAGAAGATGCGTTGTATCTGAAAGAGTACATCAACTCGCCGGATATGCTGGCGGCTCTGGATAAGCAACTAAATTTTCGTGAAGCGTTTAGCCACAGCGGGCTCGATTTTCTTAATCATCTTAGCAAGGATGAAACCGCAGAA
>NZ_JASOPB010000103.1:0-270 GCF_030218125.1 Haemophilus sp. UMB1048 | reverse complement strand
GAATGTCAGTGATGGGATTCAGTTTAGTGCTGCTACAAACGGCGGGAATTGGTTAAAAGCAACATCAGAAGTTGTCCAGCGCATGGACAACTTCTGTCAGCTTCACTAAAGTCTTATTCTACCTTTTCGGCTGTCTCTTCTCTCGTACTGTTTAAGTATTTGTTCCGCGCTTCAAGCAGGGCGTCTCTGTCCTGGCGAAACGCCCGACAATATCGTTTCAAATGCAGGAAATAACCCACCACAACCAGAGCAATCAATACAATCCAGTAC
>NZ_JASOPB010000102.1:0-270 GCF_030218125.1 Haemophilus sp. UMB1048 | reverse complement strand
GGATGAAGAAGTTTTGCCTGGCGTGGAACTGGATGCTGCCGCGTTCTGGCACAATGTTGATGAGATCGTTCACGATCTGGCGCCAGAGAATCGTCAGTTGCTGGCAGAGCGCGATCGCATTCAGGCGGCGCTTGATGAGTGGCATCGCAGCAATCCGGGGCCGGTAAAAGATAAAGCGGCCTATAAATCTTTCCTGCGTGAACTGGGCTACCTGGTGCCACAGCCTGACCACGTTACGGTGGAAACCACGGGCATCGACAGCGAAATCAC
>NZ_JASOPB010000101.1:0-273 GCF_030218125.1 Haemophilus sp. UMB1048 | reverse complement strand
GCACTCAGCCTGGTACTTTCGATATTCCTGTAACCATTACATATAAGGATGGTTCTAAAGATCACGCAACAGTAAAGGTTACTGTAGGAAAGCCTCAGAGTGAAACTCATACGCCAAAGGTTGACGGCGGAATCACTAAGAAGTATGGAGAAAGTGGTCCTTCTGACAGTGACATCATTACTAAAGTCACTGTTCCAAACCAACCAGACGGTACAACAATTACGGTTGATAAAGGTCAAACACCTATCGACACTAAGACTCCTGGAACCGTAA
>NZ_JASOPB010000100.1:0-273 GCF_030218125.1 Haemophilus sp. UMB1048 | reverse complement strand
AGCGAAATTCCTTGTCGGGTAAGTTCCGACCTGCACGAAAGGTGTAATGATTTGGGCACTGTCTCAACGAGAGACTCGGTGAAATTATAATACCCGTGAAGATGCGGGTTACCCGCGACAGGACGGAAAGACCCCATGGAGCTTTACTGTAGCTTGATATTGAGTATTTGTTAAACATGTACAGGATAGGTAGGAGCCAGAGAAAGTAGGACGCTAGTCTTACTGGAGGCAATGTTGGGATACTACCCTTGTTTGATGGATCCTCTAACTCGC